>DASQBH010000604.1:0-3681 GCA_035635315.1 Longimicrobium sp. | reverse complement strand
AAGGCGTTCGAGCGGCGCGCGGCCGGGGTGCGCACGGTGGCGTACGGGCTGGGGGCGGTGGCGTTCGCCTTCGTGGCGGCGTCCGTCGTCTTTCTCCCCTTCCTGGACTACGTGGAGCTCTCCCCCCGCGGCGGGCCGGGGCGCGGGTACGAGTACGCCACCTCGTGGGCCATGCCGCCGCGCGAGATCACCGCGCTGGCGGTGCCGGAAGAGGTGGGGTACATGGAGACGTACACGGGCAGCAACCCCATGAAGCTGCACACGGAGTACGTGGGGGCCACGGTGCTGCTGCTGGTGGCGCTGGGCTTTTTCTACGCCCGCCGCAACCGCTACTTCTGGTTCTTCCTGGGGCTGAGCGTCTTTACCCTCACCATCGCCTGGGGCGCGGGGACCCCGATCTACCGCCTGTACTACGAGCTGCTGCCGGGGACCAAGAAGTTCCGCGCGCCGTCCGTCTCCCTCTTCCTCCTCTCGATGTCGCTCGTCACCATGGCGGCCATCGCGCTGGAGGCGGTGGCGCGGCTGGTGGATGCGCGCGAGGCCAAGCGCCCGCTGCGCGTCCGGACGACCAGCACCGCCGCGACGCCCGCCGACCCCGAGCTGGCACCGGCGACGTGGATCCTGGCGGGGATGGTGGGGCTGGGGCTGGTGCTGGGGATGATGGCCGCGGCGCCCAACGCCAACGGGGTGCCGGGACCGGGGCCCCTGGCCTTCCGCTTCGTCCTCTTCGCGGGGGCGGTGGCGGGGATCCTGTGGGGGTGGATGCGGGGCGGGCTGGGCCGGACCGCGGCCGCGGCGCTGCTGGCGGTGGTGACGCTGGCGGACCTGTGGATCGTAGACCGCCCCTTCTTTCGCACGGTGGAGCCGCCCGACCAGATGTTCGCCGCGGACGACGTGGCCACCTTCCTTTCGTCGCAGCCGCGGCGGGACCGGGTGTGGGTGGTGCCCATGCCGCCGGAGGGCGTCTACAGGGGTCAGCTGAACAACTACCTGATGCGCTTCAACGTGGACCAGGCGGCGGGCGAGCACGGCAACCCGCTGCACCGGTGGAACCAGTTCATGGGCGCCGGGCAGCAGACGTACGTGGACTACCACAACTTCATCGAGCGCCCCGCCTTTCTTCGCGCCGGCAACATCCGCTGGATCGTGACGGGGCTGGAGCTGCAGGGGCTGCCCGTGGCGCACCGCGGCTCGTCCATCGTCTACGAGAACCCCGACGCCCTGGGCCGCGCCTACCTGGTGCCGGCGGCGGTGAGCGCCCCCGGTGAGACGGCGCTGACGCAGATGGAGAAGCCGGACTGGGACCCGGCGCAGGTGGCGTACGTGGACCGGCCCGTCCAGCTGGGCCAGGGCCCCCTGACCGGCGGCGCGCAGGTAACCGCGTACGAGGCGGACCGGGTGCAGGTGCAGACGCAGGCGAACCGCGCCGCGCTGCTGGTGCTGGCCGACAACTACCATGACGGCTGGAAGGTGGAGGTGGATGGCCGCCCCGCGACGCTGGTGCGCGCCAACCACACGCTGCGCGGGGTGGTGGTGCCCGCCGGCGCGCACCGGGTGACCTTCAGCTTCGCGCCGGAGGACCTGTACACGGGGTGGTACCTGTTCCTGGCGTGCATGGGGGTGCTGGCCCTGTACGGCGCGTACCTGCTGGCGATGCACCTCCGCTCCCGCCCCGCGGGCGAGGCGCAGCGGGAGTGACGCGCTCCGCGGCCCTGCGCCGCACCGCCGGGGTGCTGCTGGTCGCCGCCACGGTCTGGTACCTGGCGGCGACCATCCGCACGCACTGGGGTGAGCTGCGCGCCTTCGACTGGCGCCCGGACCCCCTGCTGCTGGCGGCCAGCGTGCTGGCGCACGTGCTGGTGCTGGCGTGGGGCGTGTGGGTATGGGGCCGCGTGCTGCGCCACTTCGAGCACCCGCCCGTGCGGCTGGGAACGCTGCAGCGCATCTGGTTCCTCAGCAACCTGGCGCGCTACGTTCCCGGCAAGGTCTTTCAGTTCGTCGCCGTGGCGCAGCTCAGCCGCAACGCCGGGCTCTCCGGCCCCGTGCTGATCACCTCCATGCTGGTTGCCACGGGGATGTCGCTGCTCTCGGCGGTCGTCGTGGCCGCGTGGACGCTGGCGGACGGCATCGTGCGCGGCGTGGATCCGCGCTGGGTGGCCGTCATCGCGACGGTCGGCGCGGTCTTCGCCGTCCATCCCGCCTTTCTCAACCGCCTGCTCGCCGTCATTCCCCGGCTGCTCAAGCGGGAGGTGATCCGCTGGAACGCGGGGTGGGTGGACGGGCTGGTGCTGCTGGGGCTGTCGGTGGTGAGCTGGGGGTTCTACGGCGTGGCCTACCACCTGTTCGTCGCCTCGCTGGCGGATGTGCCGTGGCGGCTGCTGCCGCAGATGGCGGGGGTGAACGCGCTGTCGTTCTTCATCGGCTATGCGTCGCCGCTGCCGGGGGGCGGCGGGCTGCGGGAGATCTCGATGACGGGGCTGCTCACGCCGTACTTCAGCGGCGGCGTGGCGGCCGTGCTCTCCATCGCCGTGCGCCTGTGGACGATCGCCACGGAGCTGATCGGCGGATCGGCCGCGGTGCTGCTGGTGCGCGGCGGACCGGCGGAGGAGGATGCGACGCCGGTGGATGCGGTCGATGCGGCGGAGGTGCCGGTGCCGCGGCAGCCGTGAAGCTGCCTCTCAGGTCTGGTGTTCAGGCGGCCGACCATCCGGCTCCGGCAGGCCTCGTCTGGAGCGATTGAAATCGCGGCAACAACGTCACACAGTCCGCCTGCGCGGACTCGGCGGCCCGGCGGTGTGCGGCGTTCCAGGCGGCTGCGCGTCCGCAACCATCCGGCTCCGGCACGCCTCTCGGAGCGATTAAAATCGCGGCAACAACGTCACGCAGTCCGCCTGCGCGGACTCGGCGGCCGGGCCGTGTGCGGCGTCCCGGGCGCCTGCGCGTCCGCAACCACGGATGTCGACGCGGTCGCTGGTAAACACCAGCCACCGCGCATCGGAGATTCCTGCGGCAGGAGCCCGTCCGCGCAGGCGGACATCGCGTTTTCCCAGCTGCGATTTCAATCGCCGGGCGTGGAGCCGGCGGGACGCAGCCGTTCCGCCCCTCCCCATCGACCGAAAAACGCTGGCCCGCCACGCAAAACAGTAGCGCACCGCGCGCAGGGGCGGTTACATTTGCGCCACTGCTGGATTGTTGACGAAAAATCATCGGAACCGTGAAATGCTGGACGACCTGAAGAACAAGCTGGGCGAAGAGATCGAGCGCCTTACCCATCAACTGCAGGTGGTGCTTCCCGAAGCCATCAAGAAGGCGGTGGAGCACGGAGACCTGCGTGAGAACTCCGAGTACAAGGCAGCTCTGGAGCAACAGCAGTTCGTGCAGGCGCGGCTGAACCACCTCACCCGACGCGCAGGCGACCTGTCCAAGATCGACCTCTCGCAGATCCCGGCCGACCGGGTGGGCTTCGGCAGCCGCGTAACGGTGGTCGACATGCGCACGCGTGAAGAGGAGACGTACACCCTGGTGTTCGGCGACTTCATCGACAAGGACAGCCTGGACAGCGGCCAGATCTCCATGGATTCCCTGCTGGGCCGGGAGCTGCAGGGCAAGAAGGCCGGTGAAAAGGTGAGCTTTCAGCTGCCCAACGGCCGCGAGCGCAAGCTGCACATCAAGGAAGTGCAG
>DASQBH010000603.1:0-7739 GCA_035635315.1 Longimicrobium sp. | reverse complement strand
CGCACCAGCCCGGACTCCAGCGTGTGGAGGGTAAAGTCGCCCAGCCGCCGCGTCTGGACGGGCGGCGGCGAATGCATGCTGTCGGGGTTGCGGCTCACGCCACCTCCATGGACTGCGGCGATGCCTTCCGTTTCCGCGGCTTGCGCGGCTTGCGCTTCTTCAGCATCCGCTGCAGGCCGTCCCAGTCCTCCACCCCCTGGTCCTGCAGCATGTCGATCAGCCGCAGCAGCACCTTGGCCGTCGCCACCGCGTCGTCCAGCGCGCGGTGGCGGGATTCGATCTCCACGCCAAAGTACAGCGCCAGCCCGTCCAGCGCGCGCGAGGGCAGGTTGGGGAGCAGCTTGCGGGAAAGGCGGACGGTGCACAGCTGGCGCCCGCTGAGGGTCATCCCCGTGGCCAGGCTCATCTCGTGGCACATGAAGCGCCAGTCGAACGCCGCGTTGTGCGCCACGAACACGCTCCCCTCCAGCGCCGCGGACACCTGACGCGCCACCTGCGCGAACCGCGGCTGGTCCGCCACCATGGCCTGCGTGATCCCCGTCAGCCCCGTGATCATGGCCGGGATCGGCCGCTCGGGGTTGATGAGCGTGCTGTAGGTGTCCTCGATGCGCCCGCCGCGGACGCGGACCGCCGCCACCTCCGTCACCCGGTGCCCGCGCCAGGGAGAGCCGCCCGTCGTCTCCACGTCCACCACCACGAAGCTCTCCTCTCGCAGCGGGCGGATGATGGCCGGCGCCTCCTCGGAAGGCGGCGGCGCGACGGACCACACGCCCTGCGCGTCCACGCGAAAGCGGGGATCGCCGCCCAGCAGCGTGAACACGGCCGACGCCGCCGCCCCGCCCCCGCCGGTGATCCCCAGCACCCGGTGCGCCACGTCCACGGACGGCAGCGGCTCGGCGGCAAGCACGCGCAGCGCGCGGTCCGTCAGCGAACCGTCGCGCTCCAGGCGAACGCCCTCCAGCGAAAGCACCAGCTGGCTCACCAGATGTCGTCCCGGCAGACGGGCATGGTCATGCAGCGGCCGCCGCCCCCGCCGCGCACCAGCTCCGAGCCGTCGAAGGCGATCACCGCCGGGTCGCCGTCGCGCACCTGGTCCTTGCCGGTAAGAAAGTCGATGGCGTCCACGATGCGGTACCCCGCCTCGGACTGCAGCTCGCGCATGGTCCCCTCGTTGCGGCTGTAGCCCAGTACCACGCCCGGCCGCACCGCCACGAAGTTGCACCCGCTGCTCCACTGCTCGCGCTCCTGCCGCGTGGGGTGCTGGCCGCCGCACCAGATGGGCTCCAGCTGCATCCCCACCTGCTTGAGGGCGGTGAACACGTCGTCGTACGCCTTTACCCCGTCGCCGCCCGGGCGGTAGTGCAGCGCCGGAAGCCGCTGCGGGCCAAAGAAGTACGGCGGATACACCACGCAGTGCGTACGGTCCACTATGGTGAAGATCATGTCCAGGTGGATGGCCGGGCTGTCCGTGGGAAGGACGACCACGATCACGTGGTCGATCCCCGCCTTTTCCTTGAGCCCGTCCACCAGCCCCTCGATGGCCGCGGGGCTGCTGCGCTCGGAAAGCCCCACCATCGCCAGGTCGGGGCGGATGATGAGCACGTCGCCGCCCTCGATGGTGTAGTCGCTGCGGTGCTCCTCCGTCCCGTCGTAGATGTAGCCGGCGTTGCCGCTCAGAAGCGGATGGTAGGTAAAGAGCGCCTTCATCAGCAGCTCCTCCGTCCACCGCACCGCGTAGCGCATGGCCCCGATGACCACCGCGTTGTTGACCACCATCGCGGCGTCGCGGGTAAAGAAGAGGTTGGGGAGCGGGGGGAGCTCGTAGCTCACCTTGTGCAGCAGCTTGCTGATGGGCCCCTGCGGCGCCTCCTTGCCCTCGATGAACTGCTGGATCAGCTGGTCGCCGGGGATCTCGTACAGCTCGCCCCCCAGGGGCTCCGAAGACGCCACCTCAGTCACGCGGTTGACCAGAAAGCGGCGCACCTCGGGCTCGTCCACGATGTCGGCCAGCAGGTCGCGCACGTCCAGCACCTCGGCAAAGCGCGACAGGATGGCGCGAAAGCGCTGATGCTCGGCCTGCGCCTGGCGCAGGTCGATGATGTCGTCGTACAGGTACTGCTCGCGGTTGGTCGGCGTGACCGCAAGCAGCTCGGGCCCGGGCGTATGCAGGATCACGGTGCGCAGCGCACCGATCTCCGAGGTGACGTGCACCGTGGGGCGGGATGAATCAGTCGTCTCGCTCATAGCCCTGGAACATAGCCAGAGCCGCCAAACCGGGCAACGGAGCCCCCGGCCATCGCAGTCCCCAACTGCGCGCTCCGTCTGCTACGCGCGCGCACCGTCCACCCGGAACAAAAGATCAGACGCGAAGGCGCGGGGAGAGGCTTTCTCCGCGTCCTCCGCGTCCGCGCGTGAGGCACAACAGATCGTGTGGCACGGAGGAACAGACAAAAGCCAGAGATACAGAGGAACCGCTCCCCTTCCTTCCTCTGTATCTCCGGCCCTTGTCTGTTCCTCTGTACCCCAACCGTCTTTTTTTCCCTTACCAGATGCGAACGGGGGTCTCGCGCACCATGGGGTCGCCGGGCTGGCAGCCGAAGGCGCGGGCGAACTCGGGCATGTTGGAGATCGGCCCGATGGCCCGGAAGCGGCGCGGCGAGTGCGGGTCCGTCTGCACCTGCACGCGCACGGCCTCGTCGCGCGCAAGGCCGCGCCACGCCTGCCCAAAGGCCAGGAAGAAGCGCTGCTCCGGCGTGAACCCGTCGATGTTCTGGCGCGGGCCGTCGCCCAGCGCGCGCTGCAGCCCGGCGTACGCCACGATCAGCCCGCCCAGGTCGCCGATGTTCTCGCCCAGCGTGAGCTGCCCGTTCACGCGCAGGCTGTCCACCGCCACGTACGCCCCGTACTGCTCCACCAGCGCCTGCGAGCGGCGCGCGAACTCGGCCTTGTCCTCGGCCGTCCACCAGTCGGCAAAGTTGCCCTGCGCGTCGAACTGGCTTCCCTGGTCGTCAAAGCCGTGCATGATCTCGTGGCCGATGATGGCGCCCATGGCCCCGTAGTTCACCGCGTCGTCGGCCGACGGGTCAAAGAACGGCGGCTGCATGATGCCGGCGGGGAACACGATCTCGTTGCGCAGCGGGTTGTAGTACGCGTTCACCGTCTGCGGCGTCATGGCCCACTCGCCGCGGTCAACCGGCTGCCCCACCTTGGCGAACTGGCGCCGCGCCTCGAACGCCGCCGCGCGCCGCACGTTGCCAAAGTAGTCGCCGCGCTCGATCTCCAGCCCCGAGTAGTCGCGCCACCGGTCCGGGTAGCCGATCTTGGGATCGAAGGTGGCCAGCTTGGCCAGCGCCCGCTCGCGCGTGGCCGGGCTCATCCACTCCAGCGTCCGCAGCCGGTCGGCCAGCCCCGCGCGGATGTCGTCGATCATCGCCATCGCCTTGGCCTTGGCCGCGGGGGGAAAGGCCTCGGCCACGTACAGCTGCCCCAGCGCCTCGCCCACCAGGCCGTCCACGCTGGCGCGGGCGCGCTTCCAGCGCGGCTGCATCTGCGGCGTGCCCTGCAGCACGGTGCCGTAGAAGCGGAAGTTCTCGGCTTCGAACTCCGGGCTCAGGTACGGCGCCGAGCTGCGCACCAGGTGCCAGCGCAGGTACGCCTTCCAGTCGTCCATCGGCACGTCGGCCAGCATCCGGTCCACCTCCGCGAAGAACCCGCGGTGCGGAAAGGAGAAGCGCTCCGCCCGCACGCCGATCCCCTGCAGGTAGCGCGTCCAGCTGAAGTGCGGGGTGATCGCCTCGGCCTCGGCGGGCGTGGCCGGGTTGTAGAAGTTGGCGGGGTTGCGCAGCTCCACCGCGCCCAGCGACGCGCGCGCCAGCCGCGTCTCCATCGCCATCACCCGCTCCGCCTGCGCCCGCGCCGCCTCGGGCGTGGCGCCGGCCAGCGCCAGCATGTTGGCCACGTGCTCCACGTACTGCTGGCGCAGCTGCACGGAGCGCTCGTCGTCGCGCAGGTAGTAGTCCTTTTCCGGCAGCCCCAGCCCGCCCTGCAGCACGTACAGCATGTTCATGCTGCTGTTGCGCAGGTCCCCCTCCGCCCCCGCGCCGAACAGCGGCGACATCCCGCGGGCGTGGTGGTCGATCACCAGCGCCTGCAGCTCGTCCGCGTTGCGCAGCGCGTCGATGCGGGCCAGCTCCGCCCGGATCGGCTGGGCGCCCAGCTCCGCCAGCCGCGCCGTGTCCATGGCGCTGGCGTACAGGTCGCCCACCTTCTGCTGCACGCTGCCCCGGGGGGCGTTCGCCCGCGCCGCGTCTTCGAGGATGCGGTGCAGCAGCAGGTCGTTGCGGTCCACCAGCTCGCTCCCCGTGCTCCACGTGCTGCGGTCGGCGGGAATGGTGTTGCGCGCCAGCCAGCCGCCGTTGGCGTACTGGTAGAAGTCCACGCAGGCGCGGGCGGTCTCGTCCAGGTTGCGCCGGTCGATGCCGCCCACGTTGCTCACGAAGGGGCGATCGGAAGGCGTTGTCTGCGCCGCCGCGGCAGCGGGAACGCCGCAAAGCGCCAGCGCGCACGCCGACGACAGCACCGTCTTGAAGGATGTCATACGCAGGTCGGATGGATGCTCGTGGATGCGAACCCGGACGGATGGAACGTACGGTCCGGGCGAGCCGCGGGACAGGCCCGCGGGATGGACGGAGAGCGCGGCAACGCGGTTTCAATCGGGCCGGGGACGAGCCGGCGCTCCGGAAGATCGGCCACCGAACCGATCATCCGGATCCGGGAAAGACCCGGCGCACGCGAAGCCGGCATCTTTCGCCTGCCGGACTGGATGCGGCAGGCGAGAAATAGGGAGACTCACCGGATCCTGCTCCGCGTCTCCCCAGGGGTGGATCGTTCAGCGGGCGTTGAGGGCGAAGGAGAGGCCTTCCAGCTCCAGCGTGACGTCCACGTTCTTGAGCGCCACGCCGCGGGGAACCTTGAGCCGCGCGGGGGCAAAGTTCAGGATGCCGCGCACCCCGGCCTTCACCAGCCGGTCCACCACCTGCTGCGCCGCGTCGGCCGGCACCGCCACGATGGCGATGTCGATCTCCTCCGCCCGCACCAGCGCGTCGATCTCCTCGTCCGCGCGAATGCTCAGGGCGCCCCACTGCGTCCCCACCTTGCGCGGGTCGGAGTCGAACACCGCGCGGATGTTGAAGCCGCGCGCCTCGAAGTCGCGGTAGCTGAACAGCGCCGAGCCCAGCTTGCCGGCGCCGACGAGCGCCACGCGCCAGCTGCTCTGCAGCCCCAGGATGCTGCGGATGCGCGACAGCAGCTCCTGCACGGAGTACCCCAGCCCCCGCTTGCCAAAGCTGCCGAAGAGCGACAGGTCCTTGCGCACCTGGGCGCTGGTGGTGCCGCCCCGCTCCGCCAGCTCCCCGCTGGAGATGGTTTCGGCGCCCGCGGCGTCCGCCTCCTGCAGCAGGCGAAGGTACAGCGAAAGCCGGCGCACGGCCGACTCGGAGATCTTCTTCATACGGCCACTCGGAACCCACTCCGGCGGGCGGGCGGCCTGCGCCGCCCGGTCTTGTGAAATTCTTCACAAGATAGGAGCGGGAGCGCCGACCGTCAACTCACACACAATCCGCCAACCTTGAGGCCCACTTTCCGCCACACCCTGCGGAACGTCGGTCCGTTCGCCATGCTTTACGAATGGACAGACCGACCCTATATATCGAGACGAGCATCGTCAGCTACCTGGCCTCGGATCTCAGCCGGCATCCGGTGAGCTTGCGTAACCAGCAGCTGACGCATGCGTGGTGGAACACGCGCAGACACGAGTACGCGCTGTACACCTCGCGGGCAGTGCTGGACGAGATCGAGCGAGGCGATCCCGTAATGGCAGCGCGACGCATGACTCTGCTCGCAACCATCCCGGTAATGGAGTTGAAGGATCCGGAACTCCTGCTGGCGCGCACACTGCAGCAGCAGATTCCGCTCCCAGCGCGAGCGAAAGACGATGCGCTGCACATCGCGGCGGCAGCCACGCACGGAATAGGCTACCTCCTCACGTGGGACCAGAAGCATATTGCGAATCCACGACTGGAGGCACGCGTTGGGCGCATCCTGCTGGCCCACGGATATGTTCCCCCGGTGCTGGCTACGCCGATCGATCTGATGGAGAACGCATGATGAGGGAAGACCCGGTTGTCGCCGAGATTCATCGGGTTCGGCAACAGATCATGGCCGAGTTCAACGATGACCTCGAAGCATATGTGGCGTATTTGCAGACCCGCAGGGAATCGGATCGGCAGCGTGGCTTCCGTGAGGCTTCGCTACCAAGGGTTACGCCCAGGATGCAAAACCCGGATGCCGCCTGAGGATTACCCGGACCCGCCGGGTTGGGAAGACCCGATCGTGGCTGAGGTCCACCGGATACGCCGGGAGATCTATGCACGCTTTGACGGCGACATGGCTGCGTATTTTCGCTACCTCAGGGCACAGGAAGAAGAGGAGCGGAAGCGCGGGCGTGTGATCGTGGACCGCTCGCAGCGCAGCGGAATCGAGACGGACGCGGCGTAGGGGGCCCATCCGACCTCGACCCAGGTGGGCCGACAGCACGCCTCCGGGTGTCCCCTGAAGTGGTCAGAAAGAGGTCTGGACCTCGAAAATGGAGAGGGGGACGCCTGCGCGGCGTCCCCCTCTTCTCATTCCGCGGATTCCCCAGCCGACACGTCGGGCGGCGGAGCGCTCCTTTCGCGCAGCGCACGTGCAAGGTCCACGAAGCGCTCCGGGGCAAAGGATTCGGGGCGGGCCTGCAGATCCATACCCAACTCGGCGCCCAGCGTGGCCACCTGCTCCACCGACAGGCCGTAGGCGTCGCGGAGGATGCGCTGGAACTGCTTGCGGCGCTGGCCGAACGCCGCGCGGGTCAGGTGGCGCAGCGAGCGCTCGTCCTGCTGCGTCACCCGCGGAGGGTCGTGCGGAACGATGCGGATGACGGTCGATTCCACGTCGGGGACGGGGCGGAACGACTGGCGGCCCACGTTCATCACCCGCTCGGCGTCGGCGACGGCGCGCACGCCCACGGCCAGCGCGCCGTACGTCTTGTTGCCCGGATCGGCCAGGATGCGGTCCGCCACCTCCTTCTGCACCATCAGCACGATCTCGCGCGGGCGGGGGCGGCGCTCCAGCAGGCCGAAGAGGATGGGCGTGGTGATGTTGTAGGGGATGTTGCCGATTACCTTGAGCCGCGAAGGATCGTCCGTCACCTCCTCCAGCGGCACCTGCAGCACGTCGCGGTGGATGAGCCGCACCCGGCCGTTCCCCGCGAACTCCGCCTCCAGCCGCCGCGCCAGCTCGTCGTCCAGCTCCACCAGCGTCAGCCGGCCGGCGCGCTCCGCCAGGTGCCGGGTGAGCGCGCCCTGCCCCGGGCCGATCTCCATCACCTCGTCGTCGAGGGTGGGATCGAGCGCGTCGACGATGCGGCGCTGGGCGTTGACGTCGATGAGGAAGTTCTGCCCCAGCGACTTCTTGGCGCGGGGCGGCTGGCCGGGACGGTCGGGGCGGGGCACGGAGCTCAGAAGCGGACGACCAGGGCCGTCCGGTCGTCGGGGGGAACGTGGGTGGCCTCGCCGGCGCGGACGAACAGCCGCTCGATGATGGACTCCGGCTCGGCCGCGCGCAGGCGCACGGCCTCGTCCACCAGCACGCGCTCGCCCTCGATCTCGCCCGCGTCCAGCGCGTCGGACAGGCCGTCGGTAAAG
>DASQBH010000602.1:0-5420 GCA_035635315.1 Longimicrobium sp. | reverse complement strand
GCGCAGGATCTCGTTGGTCCCCTCGAAGATCCGCGTGATGCGCGCGTCGCGGTACATCCGCTCGTAGGGATAGCCCTTCACGAAGCCGCGTCCCCCGGCGATCTGCACCACCTCGTCCACGGCGCGGTCCAGCGCGTCGCTGTTCCACACCTTGGCCGCGGCGCTTTCCAGCGCGTAGTCCACGTCGCCCCGGTCGTTGAGCCCCGTGGTGCAGTAGGCCACGCTCTCCGCCGTGAACGCGTCCGCCGCCAGGTCCGCCAGCTTGCCCTGGATGCTCTCGTAGCTCACCAGCGGCTGGCCGAACTGCTCGCGGCGGCGCGCCCAGTCCGTGGCCATCCGCAGGCACTGCTTCACCCCGCCCGCGGCGCCGGCGCTGAGCCCCTGCCGGCCGGAGTTCAGCACGCGCATGGCGATCTTGAACCCCTCGCCCGGCTCACCCAGGACGTTCTCCGGCGGCACGCGTACGTCCTTGAAGTACAGCTCCGCCTGGTTGCTTCCCCGCGCGCCCATCTTGCGCAGTTCCGGGCCGCGCTCGTAGCCGGGCATGTCGGGGCGCAGGATGAACGCCGTCACCCGGTCCACCGTCTTGCCGTCGCGATCCACCGGCGTCTGCGCGAACGCCACGATGATCTCGCTGAACGACCCGTTGCCGATCCAGATCTTGGAGCCGTTCAGGATCCACGATCCATCCGCCTGGCGCTCCGCCCGCGACCTGATGCCGGCGGCGTCGCTCCCCGCCTCGGGCTCCGTCAGCGCGAACGACGCCATCCACTCCCCCGTGGCGGCTTTGGGCAGGTAGAGCGCCTTCTGCGCGTCGGTCCCCGCCAGCTGGATCCCCTTGATGCCGATGGACAGGTGCACGCCCAGCATGATCCCCAGCCCGGGATCGAAGCCCGTCACGTACTCGAAGATGCGGCAGTACGCGCTCTGGGAGAGCCCCATCCCCCCGTGCTCTCTGGGGATGGAGATGCCGAACAGCCCCATCCGCTTGAGCTCGTCGATGGCCTCCTGGGGGATGCGCTCGTTCTCGTCGATCCACTCGCGGTCCAGGTTGGCCTCGCAGTACGCGCGCAGCCGCTGGATGAATCCGCTCACCAGCCGCTCTTCTTCGTCGCTGATGCGCGGGTAGGGAAAGAGGATGGAGTCGTCGATGCTCCCGTGAAACAGCTCGCGCGTCAGGGACGGCTTTTCGTTGGCCATGCGTCAGGACCGGCTGCGGGAATGGGGATGGATGGGCACGGGCGCAGCGATTGCCGCCGCGCCGCCGGCACCCGCAAGAATCATCACTCCACCAGATTACAGCGACGCCAGGCGCCTCGCAGGAGCGCGGCGTGGACGGGGGATGCGGATCATCCCCGCGCCTGCAATCACCTGTTTGCTTCGGCGTTTGTTTGGTACGGATTCTGCGGATGTGGACGGGCAACTGGTTGGAAAGCAAGTACTTGAACGCATAGCAGGAGAGGGGACGATGACGGATCGCAAGACGGCCGAGCAGGCGGAGCAGGGCAACATGATCAAGGACCCCGACAACTGGGTCACGGGCGACCAGCCGATGACCGGCGCCCAGCGCTCCTACCTGCACACGCTGGCCGAAGAGGCGCACGTGGAGGTGGACGACGACCTCACCAAGGCCGAGGCCTCGAAGAAGATCGACGAGCTGCAGGAACAGACCGGCCGCGGCATCGACTGACCCCGCCGCGCGACGTCTGGATTCCGGGCCGGCTTCGGCGTCGCGGTGGACGTGGAAGCCGGGTGGGTCCACGCGGAGGCCGCGGAGGAGGAAAGACGAGGACGCAGGGGCGGCTTCCCCCTGCGTCCTCGCCGTTTCAGCCGGTCACACCAGCGCGCGGGTGAGCCGCTGCTCCAGCGCCGCCACGTACGCCTCGATCGGCAGCGTGGTACCGCCCGCCCGCCGGTTGGCGCCGGCGTTCCAGCGGCCTCCGAACGCGGGGTCGAACTCCTCGATCCGCAGGTCGTGCAGGGTAAGGCCGGGCGGGGCGGCCAGTCCAAGCCTCAGCTTGGCCTCCCGGTGACCCTCCACCCCCGTGGGAAGAAACACCAGGATCACGCACGCATCGGGGAGCAGCGCCGGCAGAAAGGTGCTGTCGATGCGCTCGGGGAGCGAGGCGAACGCCAGGCAGCCGCGCCGCTCAAAGGCGCCGCCGGCGACGAATTCCGCCGCGCGCTGCCGATGGAGCGCGCGGCGGGACACCATTTCCGCGGCCGTCGGGCTCAACGGCCGCCCCTGCTCCAGCCGCGTCAGGCTGCTCATCGAGAACTCGAAGTCCCGCAGCGGATCCAGCGCCTGCAGCAGATCGGCGATCGGGTTCTCCTCGCCCGTGTGGTCCGCGGCGATGGCGGCCGTGCCGTACCGCGCGTCCGGCTCCAGCAGGCCACACAGCAGCGCGGCGGAGAGCACGCTGTCGCAGTCCGTGTGGTTGATGACCACCGCACCTTCGGAGACGGGTTGGCCGCTCTCGGCCAGATGCGTCAGGGCCAGGTTGGTGCTGCTGACCTGTCGCGCCATCCGTGTGGCGGGCGCGTGGTGGTCAATGTTCAGGATGCGGCCAAGCTGGTACCCTCCCGGCACTTCCACCCCCGTTTCGGCACCGCTGACGTAGAAGTCGCACGCGGTGATGCGCCCCTCCGGCACCAGGCCCAGCAGCGTGTCCGGAGAGACGGCCCTGGATACGTCGATGAGCCGGGGAGATGTGAATTCAGCCATGCCGCCGCATCCTGCTGCTCGTCGCGGTAAAGGAGGGGTTCCCAGCAGCTTCGCGGCGGCCCGTGCTGGGCTGCGCTTCGCGGGCGTGGCCGGCAGGAGATCATCGCGCCAGAACCATTACAAAACAATCACCACTTCGGTCCAACAAGAAGGCATCATCCAACGTCTCACGTGGAGCCCCGTGCTTTCGCCCCCTGCCTTTCCCGGAGATCACGATGCGATTTCGTCTTGCGCCCCCCCTTCTGCTCATCGCCGCGCTGCACGCCCCGGCGGCGGCGCAGCAGACCGCCGTCCACGAGCCGGCGGCGGACGTGGAGGCGCTGCGGGCGCTCGTCATCCGCTCGGGCGAGGCGTTCAACGCCAGGGATCCGGACGCCATCATCGCGCTGTACTCGCGCGAGGTGGTGCTGACCTATCCCGGCATTCCGGACCAGGACTACGAGACGCTGGACGCCGGCTACCGTGAGATGACGGACCTGCCCGCAGGGGTGACGGTGACCACCGCCCCCACCATCGAGGAGATCATCGTCTCCGGCGACATGGGCGTGGTGCGGGTGACGTGGAACACCACCACCGTGCGCGCCGAGCCCGCGCAGGCGTCCACGCGGCAGCTTCGCGACCTGCAGGTGTGGCTCAGGGAGGCGGATGGATGGAAGTTCTTTCGCGGAATGCACTTTCGCGTCCCGCCCCCACAGCCTGCCGCCCCGCCCGCCGGCAGCTGACGGCTGATACCAGATCCGGAAAAAAGATTTCGTATACGGATTCGGCAAACGGTGTCATCCTGAGGGAGGCGCGCCCCTGTCCTGTCCAGACGCACGAACGCCTGTGCGCCGACCGAAGGATCTTTACGATGGGCGCATGGTCCTGTCGGCCACGTTGGGTTCCGCGCGAGAGCCGCCCGTTCCCGATAAAGATTCTTCGGTCGGCGCCAATCTCTCCAGCGAGAGGCGAGCCTCGCGTGGCGCCTCCCTCAGAATGACAGCGATCGTCCCGATCCAGTGCCTGGCGGGTTTCGGTGTGAAGCCGTTGTAAAGCCAATTCTTTCGCGGATCTGGTATGACGTGAACCGAGAAGCGCACTCTCGTACTCCCGTACCTTCGTACCCCGTACGCACGTACGCAGAAAGGCGGCGATCCGGAGTTCGGATCACCGCCTTTTCGCGCTTCAGCGGCGGCCGTTCAGCACCATGTACCAGGGTCCGCCAAGGGGCTCCGAGTAGTAGGTGCCGGTATCGTCCAGCAGCGCGTGCGCCGGGGGAAGCGCATGGCCCGGCTGCACGTACAGCAGCCAGGGTCCACTTGGACCGTCGGGATAGAAGGCGACGGTGGACGGGGTGCGCTGCGCCCTTTGCATCCCCATCTCCCTGAGCGAACGCTGGTACGCCAGGTACTCGTCGCGAGAGATGCCGTCGCGCGCCAGCACGTCGTCCAGCAGGTGCTCCCCGGTCTGCCCCTCAATGGCCCCGCCGGGCCCCTGCTCGGGACCCGAGTAGCCGTTCAGCAGCACGCGCGCGTCCAGCACGCCGATCTCGCGGATCCGCGCATCCTCCGCGATCGCCTCCGCCAGCGGCTGCAGCCGGCTCATCGCCGCCGTCGCGTACACCTCCCGCCCCACGCGCAGCACCAGCGGACCGGCGGCCAGGGTGAGCGCCAGCGCGGCAAGGGCCAGCAGCAGGTGCCGCATCTTTCGCCCGTTCGGCTTGTAGAGCGTGTGGATGAGGATGCCGAACCCGCCCACCGCGATGAACACCCCGCCAAAGAGGCCCACCGGCTGAAACCGCCACCCTGTGAACGGGTGCAGCCATACGCTCACCCAGACCAGGATCAGCCCGAAGTACCCCGCCCCGTAGAACAGCCGGTGCGCGTTCGTCGGAATCCCCGCGGCCGGCGGCGGTGCGGGCGGAGTCTCGCGGTCGCGGACGATCGGCACCAGCGCGGTGGACGTGGAAGGCGCGTCGGTCGTGAGCTGCGCCACCGCCTGGGCGTACCGGGCCGGCGTGCTCACGGCACCCTCCGCGGCTCACCCGTCCCCGTCGCCGCGCCGGAGGCAGCGGCGGGCGCGGCGGTGGTGGTGGATATGGTCGCCGGCCCTACGGATGGCACGGTGGCGGCGGGGACCGCGGCCGGAACTCCGGTGGCCGGGGCATCCGTCGGGGTCACCGTCACGGCCGGGGTCATCGTCACCGCGGGCGAGGGGGTGGCGGACGCGGGGCCGGTGCCCGGCATGGAGGCCGTGACCGTGGGGATCGGCACGGGCGGGCAGGGAGTCATCGCCTGCAGCTCGCCGCGCCGCTTCGATACCGCGTCGCGAGCGCGGGAGCGGGACAGGCTCCAGCTGCGCCAGTCGGCGTCGGAACGGTCCCAGCGCTCCAGCAGGCGGTCGGCGGCGGCGCAGCGAAGCTCGTGGCGCACGGAGGGGAGCGCGGCCAGCAGCGGCGGCACCGCGTCCGCGCTCAGCAAGGCGGCGTACGGGGCGTCGAAGCGCGTGGGTGCGTCGGCGCGGGCGGCGTTCACGCGGACGATCATCCCGTCCGGGTTCACCACGTGCAGCAGCACCAGCGCCTCCAGTGCCGTGGTCAGCGCGCCCCAGGCAAACCGCTCGCGCCGGCCGCGCAGCACCGTCCAGCCGAACCATCCGAACACCACGCCCAGCCAGATCATGAACGCGGTGGTATACAGGCGCAGCTCGGTGAGCC
>DASQBH010000601.1:0-7947 GCA_035635315.1 Longimicrobium sp. | reverse complement strand
AACGCGGATGGCCCCCTGCCGCGCTTCCATCCGGCTGCCGTTCCCGACGTCCCCAGGGAAGCCTGGTGCGCCCCGCCACGGCAGACGTGCGGGGCACGGTGTTGCGCGTGGTAGCTCGCCACGCTTTCCGGTGATGCGCGGCGTGCAACCCGATCCACGATGAACTCCTCTTCTTCTCTGCGTCCCCCGCGTGGGAACGGCTGGTCTCGTGATGCACGGCGAAACAGCGGCTTCGACGCGAGGTGACCGATCGCGCTCATTCCGCGTCTCCCTAGCGTTGCGCGGCCGCGAAAACCGTTGTGCCGCCGCGGGCCAGGCGGCAACTTGAGCGTTGTGCCGGTCCTCGCTCTTCATGTGCCGATGTCCTTTTCCACGGCCCTGCTGCTCCTTTCCTACGTTCTTTCCGCCGCCATCTCGGCCGCGGTGGCGGCGTACTGCTGGCGCCGCCGTACGCGGCCCGGCGTGGCGGCGTTCGCCGTGCTGGCGGCGGGCGAGGCGTGCTGGACGCTGGGCCTCATCTTTGAATTCGTCGCGCCCGGGCTGCGGGGCAAGCTCTTCTGGGACAACCTGCAGTACCTGCCCCTGGCCGTGCTGCCGGCGGCGCTCCTGGCCTTTGCCAACGGCTTCAGCGGCCGCTCCGTGCGGCACCCGCTGCGCCTGTACGGCGCGATTACCCTGCCGCTGCTGGTGGTCACGGTGATGGCGTTCACCGACCCGCTGCACGGGATGGTGCGCGCGGGCACGGAGCCCGTCACCACGCGGTTCACCCAGCTGGTGTACGGCTTTACCTGGGTGGACGTGGCCGCCGCCGTCTACGTCTACGCGGTGCAGGCCGCGGCGTTCGTCGTGCTGGCCGCGGGGTGGATGCGCACCCACCCGCTGTACCGCATCCAGATGAACCTGGTGATGGCGGGGGTGCTGGTGCCGGCGCTGGGCTCCGTCCTTACCCTCACGGTGCTGCGCGACAGCCCCCACCGCGACGTGTCGCCGTGGGCCTTCGCCATCGGCAACCTGGTCATCGCCTGGGGGCTGTTCCGGCGGCGGCTGTTCGACGTGGTGCCGGTGGCGCGGCACGCGGTGGTGGAGAGCCTGGCCGACGCCGTGTACGTGCTGGACGCGGCCGGGCGGGTGGTGGACCTGAACCCCGCCGCGCACCGCGCCGCGGCACACGCCGGCGGCGCGGCGCTGGGCCGGCCGGCGGACGAGGTGCTGCCGCTCCCCCCGGAGGTGGTGGCGCGGCTGCACGAGAGCGGCGCCGCCGGCGTGGACGTACCCGGCGGAGGGCCCGACGGCGGACCGGTGCACCTGGGCGTGCATCCGCTGGAGGGCCCGCACGGCGAGCCGTGGGGAAGCGTGGTGGTGCTGCGCGACATCGCCGAGCAGAAGCGGGCGGAGGAGGAGCTGCGCGGCAGCCGCGACCGGCTCGAAGCCGTGGTGGGCGAACGGACGGCGGCCCTGGTGTCGGCCAACGAGGCGCTGCGGGCCAGCGAAGAAAGCCTGCGGCAGATCGCCGAGAACAGCCGCGAAGTCTTCTGGCTGCTGGAGCGCGACGGCAGCCTGGCGTACCTGAGCCCCGGCTTCGAGGCCATGTGGGGGTTGCCGGCCGGGGAGGTCCAGGCCGACGCCTTTGCCGCGCTGCGGACCGTGGCGCCCGAGCACCAGGCAGCCGTGCGGGCCATCCTGGAAGAGGGACACCTGCGCCGGGCCGAGGCCACCTACCGCATCGTCCACCCGGACGGCTCCGAGCGCTGGCTGCAGACCCGCGCCGCACCGGTCCACGACGAGCGGGGCGTGGCCTACCGCGTGGCCGGCGTGACGGCGGACGTCACCGAGCGCAAGCGGATGGAAGACCAGCTGCTGCACGACGCCTTTCACGACGCGCTCACCGGGCTGGCCAACCGCGCTCTCTTTCAGGACCGCCAGCAGCACTCGCTGGAGCTCTCCCGCCGCCACCCGGACCGCGCCTTCGCGGTGATGGTGCTGGACCTGGACCGCTTCAAGCTGGTGAACGACAGCTTTGGCCACCTGGCCGGCGACCGCCTGCTGGCCGACGTGGCCGACCGGCTGCGGGCGCGGATGCGCGGCGGCGACACCGTGGCGCGCTTTGGCGGCGACGAGTTCGCGCTGCTGCTGGAAGACCTGGACGCGGGCGAGGCGCTGCGCGAGGCGGAGCGCATCCAGGCCGGCCTGGCGGAGCCGTTCGCGCTGCAGGGGCAGGAGGTGTTCGTCACCCCCAGCATCGGCATCGCCCTCAGCGACGAGGGGGTGGGCGAGCCCCAGGAGCTGGTGCGCCGGGCAGACACGGCCATGTACCGCGCCAAGGAGCTGGGCGGCGCCCGGTGCGAGGTCTTCGACCGGGACATGCACGCGCGCGCCCTGGCCCGGCTGCGGCTGGAGGCGGAGCTGCGCCGGGCGCTGGAGCGCGGCGAGATGGAGGCCGCCTACCAGCCGATCGTGTCGCTGGCCAATGGGCAGGTGGCGGGGTTCGAGGCGCTGGTGCGGTGGCGCCACCCCCAGCGCGGGGTGCTGGCGCCGGGCGCCTTTCTGGACGTGGCGGAGGAGACGGGGCTCATCGTGGCCATCGACCGCTGGGTGCTGCGCGAGGCGTGCACGCGGCTGCGCGGCTGGCGCGAGCGCCACCCCCGCCTGTACGTGACGGTGAACCTGTCCGGCAACCAGTTCACGCACGGCGGGCTGCCGGAGTTCCTGGAGCAGACGCTGGCGGAGACGGGGGTGCAGGTAGACGAGGTGCGGCTGGAGATCACCGAGCGCTCCCTGGTGGGCCGCGCGGAGCAGGCGGTGCTGGGCCAGCTGCACGCCCGCGGCGTGCAGCTGCTGATCGACGACTTCGGCACGGGCTACAGCAGCCTGGGCTACCTGCACCGCCTCCCCATCGGCGCGCTGAAGGTGGACCGCTCCTTTCTGGCCGGCGAGGAGCCCAACTACGCCATCGTGGGCGCGGTGCTGGCGCTGGCGCGCAACCTGGGCAAGGAGGTGGTGGTAGAAGGGGTGGAGCGCGCCGACCAGCTGGCCCGGCTGGTGGAGATGGGCGCCGGCTGCGCGCAGGGGTACCTGTTCTCTCCGCCGGTGGATGCCGACGCCGCCGGCCCCCTGCTCTCCCGGTGCTTCGACGGCGCGGCGTGGGTGCCCGCCGCCCCCGGCTGATCCGCTTTCTGCGCCGCGCGAGCGCCGCACCCGCTGCTGGACGCGCTGGCCCGGCTTGCGCAGTATGTGTCGGTCGATGCCGTGCAGCCTCGTTGGCCGCCGGGCTTCGCGTCCGCAACCGTCCGCTCTGACAGGGGGTTCTCCCATGACTCGCCTTCTCCCTCCGCGCCGGATCACGCGGGCCGCGGCACTCTGCGCCCTGGCCGTCCTCGCCGCGTGCAACGAAGACAACACGCCGCCCACCGATTCCAGCCCGGGAACGCTCCAGGTGGTGGTGAACGCCACGGGCACCAACGTGGACGGCCTGTTCTCCATCCAGCTGAACGGGGGCGAGCTGCTGCCCTACGCGACCGGGACCCCTTTCGTGCGCGAAGACCTGCCGGCGAGCGTATACACCGTCCGCATCTCCGGCGTCGCGTCCAACTGCACGCTGCAGGGCAGCGACGCCGTGCAGGTGCCGGTGTACGCCGGCCAGCGCACCCAGCTGACGTTCAACATGACCTGCGTGTAATCGGGGCGCGGGATGCGGAAAACGGAGAGGACGCGGATGAAGGGTTCATCCGCGTCCTCTCCGTTCTGCCTCCGCACACTCCGCGTTCGAGCCGCCACACCTTCGGGGTGCACCGTGGATTGAGGAAATCGGATCGCGGTCACATCCATCCGCCTGCATCCTTCGTGCAACACCAGGCGCGCTCCGGGGTACACGCGTGCTCCGAATCTTCCAGAAAAACGGATGTTCATCCACCGGCCGGCGAGGGGCTCGCGCCCGCACTCGCCCGCTCCACATACGGCTTTCAGATGACCTGCTTTCTCCCGACGCGCCGGACCACGCTGGCCGCCGCCCTCTGCGCCCTGGCCGGGGCCGCCGCGTGCACCGAAGGCGGCGGACCGCCCACGGAGGCGAGCCCGGGGTCGCTCGCGGTGGTGGTGAACGCCACGGGCATCGACGCGGACGACAAGTTCTCCATCCAGGTGAACGGGGGCGATCCGCTCCCCTACGCCGTCGGAACGCCGTTCGTGCGCGAGGACCTGCCGGCCAGCACGTACACGGTCCGCATCTCCGGCATCGCCACCAACTGCACGCTGCAGGGCGGCGAGACCGTGCAGGCGACGGTGTTCGCCGGGCAGCGCGCCACGGTGACCTTCAACGTCACCTGCACTCCGCGCTGGCTGGTGGTGGCGCAGTTCTCCTTTACCGGCGGGGGGGACCTGTACCGCATGGACCGCACGGGGGCCAACGTGGTCCGCCTCACCACCGGTCCCGGGACCGCCTCCAGCTATCAGCCCGCGGTTTCGCCGGACGGGCGCAAGATCGCGTTCGTCAGCAACCGCGACGGGAACCCGGAGATCTACGTCATGAACGCCGACGGGACCAACCCCGTGCGCCTGACCAACCTCCCCACCCTGGAGTGGGGGCCCGCCTGGTCGCCGGACGGAGCCCGCATCGCCTTCGTGGCCGAGTCGCCGGAGACGGGCGCCGCCGTGATCCGGGTGATGAACGCCGACGGGAGCGGGGTGGCGGACGTGCCGGGAGGCCCGCTGCCGATCGTGCCCCCGGTGCGGTGGTCTCCGGACGGGAACCGGCTGGCGCTCACCCTGCTGGACGAGGGCGGAGACTACAACGTGTACACGATGGTGGTGGCGACGGGCGCGCGGACCCGGGTTACCACCAACCCGCTGACGGACATCTACCCGTCGTGGACGGCGGACGGCCGGCTGGTGTACACGTCGGTGACCGAAGAGCTGACCGGCGTGTTCGCCATGAACGCGGACGGCAACGCCAACGCCCTGCTGTTCGACGATCGCAACCAGACGGAGTTCCGCGCCACCCTGTCGTCCGACGGCAAGTGGCTGGCATACGACGGGACCCCCGCCTTCAGCTCGGCGTCCCGGGTGTACGTGGTGTCGACCACTGACGGCGCCGTGACGCTGCTCACGCCCACCTTCTTCGCCAACGGGGCCAGCTGGGCGCCCTGAAAGGTGGTTGCCAAACCGAACCAGGAGCGTGACGTCCTGAGGGAGCGCCGCACGGACCTGAACCTTCACAATCCTTGCGCGCGACCGAAGGATCTCCTCTCGGTGGCCTCGGGGCCGGATTCACGCCGTAGATCCAGCCCCGCGGTTCTGCCGGCGAGATCCTTCGGTCGGCGCCACGGTCTGTCGGTACGAGCGGACTGTGGAGCGGCGCCTCTCTCAGGAAATCAGGGATGAGCCGGGGCGGCTCGGGCGGACGGTGATCTTCGGCGGCGGTCCCTGGACGGGGCCGCCGCCGACTTTGTCCGGCTCCGCGGCAAACGGTGGGGTGGTCTTCCGCATCACACATCCACGCACCTACTTTTTCCCGTGCAACCGGGGGCGCGGCCGCGGGTACACGCGTCTCTCGAACCCTGCACGGATGCCCATCGACCAGAACCGGTCCTTCAGGATGCAACGCACGTCGCTGATCCCGGCCATCCTCCTCCTTTCCGCCCTCTCCGCCTCCTGCGGAGGCGCGGCGTCGGGGAACCAGGCCGCCCGCGAGCGGGAGCTCGAAAGCCTGGAAGAGCCGCCGCCGTCCAAATCTCCCGAGGCCGCGCAGGCGAGCGCGCGCACGCAGGACTCGCGGCGCACGGCCATCGTCGCCGCGTCGGAGCGGGTGGCGCCGGCGGTGGTGAGCGTGAACGTGCTGCGCCGCGAGCGGGTGGTGCCGCGCACGCTGTTCGAGCAGATGATGGTCCCGCCCGGCGCGGAGCGCGAGACGGCCGGCCTGGGCTCGGGCTTCATCATCACCGCCGAGGGGCTGGTGATCACCAACGAGCACGTGGTGCGCGCCGCCACGGAAGTCGTGGTCACCCTGCCCGACGGGCGCGAGTTCGACGCCGACGTGGTGGGGAGCGACGAGGTGAACGACCTGGCGCTGCTGCGCATCCGCCTGCCCCGCGGCGAGCGGGCGCTGCCGGTGGCGCCGCTGGGCAACAGCGACAACCTGATGATCGGCGAGTGGGTGATCGCCATCGGCAACCCGTTCGGCTTCCTTCTCAGCAACCCGGAGCCGTCCGTCAGCGCGGGGGTGGTCTCCGCGGTGGGCCGCAACATCCTGGGCGGCGACGGGCAGCGCAGCTACAGCCTGGACATGATCCAGACGGACGCGTCCATCAACCCCGGCAACAGCGGCGGCGCCCTGGTGAACGCGCTGGGCGAGGTGATCGGGGTGAACTCGTCCATCCTCTCCAACTCCGGCGGCAGCGAGGGCCTGGGCTTCGCCATCCCCATCAACCGCGCGCGCCGCATCGCGCTGGACCTGGCGGACGACGGGCGGTACCGGCGCGCGTGGATCGGCGCGGAGGTGGAGGCGGTGCGTACGGAGGGCCCGCGGCGGCTGGCGGAGGTGCGCATCAGCGCCGTGGCGCCCGGCTCGCCCGCGGAGCGCGCGGGGCTGCGCACGGGGATGCGGGTGACGGGGATCGGCGGGCAGCGGGTGCGCACGCCGCTGGACTGGCAGGCGGGGCTGCTGAACGCGGCGTACGGCGAGGCGCTGGAGGTGCGGGTGATGGAGGGCGGCCGCGAGCGCACCATCCGCGTGCAGCCCGGCGACCTGCCGTCCGTGAACGCCGAGCGCATCCAGGCGCTGCGCGACTTTCAGCTCGTCACCGTCACGCCGGCCATCCGCTCCGAGCGCGGGCTGACCAACGAGCAGGGCGCGCTGATCGTGGGTCTGTCCGACGCCGCGCGCGGCCTTGGCCTGCAGGAAGGCGACGTGATCCTGCAGATCAACCGCCTGCGCATCACCAGCGCCGAGACCGCCGCGCAGGCGCTGCAGCAGCTGGGCGGCCGGAGCGTCGTGATGTACTTCGAGCGCGGCGGGCGGGTGGGGAGCACGCAGTTCGTGATCGGCGGGTGACGAAGTGCGAAAGTGCGAAAGTGCGAAAGTGCGTGAGTGCAGTGTAGACAGGGATTCCGCCGAAGCGCAGGGTCTGTCATCCTGAGGCCCGGCCGCGAAGGGCTGGCCGCTCGCGCAGCCGGTGGCAGGGCCGAAGGATCTACTCTCGGCAGGCTCGAAGCCTGACGCGGCAGCCCGCGCAGAGCCCGCGGTCGCGACAGACCCGGACGGAGCCCGTCACGGGAGCACGCGAAGGGGCACGGGCAAATCGCCCGTGCCCCTTCCGCATCGTCCGCACGACACACATCCGTTCGGTCGTCGCGGCCAAATCGTTACCGCGCGTCGGCTTGCGCGTGGAACGGGGGGATGATCTTCCGGTCGGGGAACCCTGACCACCGGAGCATCCACCGATGACCACCTGGATCATCCGCCTGCACCACCACGACGAGCGCGCGCTGCACGCCCTGGTGCTGCGCCGGCACCCGCTGCTGAACCGCGTGATGCACCTGGTCACCCACCTGGGCGACGCCGCGGTCACCATCGGGGTGACGCTGGCGCTGCTGCTGGGTGCCGTGCCCGCCCTGCGAAGCGCGGGGATGCGGGCGGCGTTCGCGCTGGTCGCCTCGCACGCGGTGGTGCAGCTGCTCAAGCGCACCATCACCCGCGCGCGGCCGCGGATGCCGGAGGGATTTGCGGCGCTGGTGCAGCCGCCGGACCGCTTCAGCTTTCCCTCCGGACACGCCGCGTCGTCGCTCTCCGTCGCGCTGGCCGTGGCGGCGGTGCTGGCGCCGCCCGCGTCCGCCGCCCTCGTCGCGCTGGCGCTGGTCGTCGGCCTGTCGCGCTGCTACCTGGGCGTGCACTACCCCGGCGACGTGATCGCGGGGTGGATGCTGGCGGTGCTGGGCGTACTGTCGGCGGGGCCG
>DASQBH010000600.1:0-2096 GCA_035635315.1 Longimicrobium sp. | reverse complement strand
GTGCTCTTCCAGCCGGCGGTAGGCCATGAAGCTGCCGTTCCGAGACAGGACCTCCGGCTGGGGAAGGGGGGGCGGAGGACCCTCTTCGTCCGGGTATCCCAGGATGAACTCGCCCGCCTTGAGCGGCGGGCCCGAGCCGGGGGTGGGCTCGTCGCCCGCCCCCTCGATGCAGGGCTGGGTAAGGCGGTCACGGTAGCCGAAGTGGTCGCGCGCCTGGTCGAAAGGGGGCGTGGCCTCCAGGTCCAGCGCCGACAGCAGCTCCACCCCGGGGCAGCGCGCCACCAGCTCCGCGTGCTCGTCGCGGCAGCGCTCGCGCTCGGCGTTGTCGCGGGCAAAGAGGACGACGATGGCGTGCAGGCCGGGGCCGGCCACCCCGCCCACCCAGTGGTCGGGGTGGTTGGCGCCGGTGTCGCCCAGCACCTCGGCGCGCGCGGCCATCCCCTGGCGGAACTCCACGGGAAAGGTGGCCAGCGCGTCTTGGTCCACCCCCAGCGCGCGCAGCCCTTCGCAGGTAAAGGCGACGGTCACCCACCGCCGCTCCTGGTCCATCGAGGCCATCGCGTCACGGGCGGAGTGCACCCGGTCCATGATGGCCGACAGCCAGGCCCGGCCCCCGGCGGCGTCGTTGAACGACAGGAACTCGTAGCGTCCGGTGAGCGCGGGCGTGCGGGTGAGGAGGATGTACTGGATGTCGTCGAGCTCGAGCATGCGTCCTCCGGCGGTCCGCCCTACTGCATCTGGTCCAGCATGGCCGAGAAGGCTTCCTTGAGCCGCAGGGCCTTCTTGATCTCTCGCGCGCTCACGTACGGATACTCGCCGTATTCCAGGAAGCTGGGCCGCTGGTGCCTGCGGACGAACTCCACGAAGGAGGCCGGGTTGGTCTTCCAGTCCGTCGGAAAGCCCTGCAGGTTCTCGAACACGGTGTCGATGCCGTACCTGGAGAACAGCGCCACCGCGTCCTCGGTGTACTTGTCGAAGTCGGTGTCGAAGATCCCCTGGTACATGAAGTACGTCACGCCCTCGAGCTCGAAGAGGACCCAGCGGAGATAGTGGAGCTCCAGCACGGCCAGCGCGTCGGGCGTGTCGGCCACGGCTTTCTCGATCGTCTTCGCGTACTCGCGGATGATCTCCTCGCGACCGGGGATGATCGGGGCGATGATCGTGAAGCCGTGGTTTGCGGGCGTCTTGGGGAAGATCGGTCCGTAGCGCCCCTGCTCTGCCTGGTCCGCGAAGTATCCCTCTCGCGGAATCGCCAGCGCGGCGGGGCTGGTCCAGTCCTCGTGCGTTGCCGTGGCTGACATGATGGCCCCGTGGTGCGACGTTGCGGGCAAGGTGCCCGGTGGCTCCGGGCAGTGGTGCGGCACTGCGGTGGACAAGGTACGGGGCCACGGCCGGGGCGGGCTTGGAGGATGTTGACCGGCCGGGGCGCGCGGGGTGGCGGGGACCTCCGGGCCAGGGGGTCCCCGCGCCGCCGGGGCCGGCGGCCATGGGAGCGTGTCATACCGGTTCTCGGAATCTCGTGTGCATTCCGAAGCTGGCTTCCTGAGAGGGTGTTGCTGAACCATCCGTTCGAAGTTGACTTCCTGAGGGAGCGCGCCGCATGGAACCTGAACCTGCACAGCCAGTTGCGCGCGACCGAAGGACCTCGTCTGCCCCCTCGCGCGGGCTGGCTCCTGGGAATGGAAGCCAGCTCCACAGTTCTGCCGGCGAGGTCCTTCGGTCGGCGCCAGAGCTTTTCGTACCAGCAGGTTGCAGAACGGCGCCTCCCTCAGGAAGTCAACGCTCGCGTTGTGAAGTCCAGAGGTTTAGCAACACCCTCTGAGGGAGTTGCCAAACCTCAGACATGGAAAGAAGCGATGTCATCCTGAGGGAGCGCACCACGTGTAACCAGAAGTCACACAATGACCTGCGCGCGACCGAAGGACCTTCTCCCGGCTTGCGGGGGACATGCTGCACGGCCGCGGATCCGTCCCCCCGGTTGTGCTGGCAGGGTCCTTCGGTCGGCGCCAAAGTACGTCGCAGCAACAAGGTGCGGCGCGGCGCCTCCCTCAGGATGACGTCGCCTCTTCCACGCCTGCAGAGGTTTGGCAACACCC
>DASQBH010000599.1:0-2319 GCA_035635315.1 Longimicrobium sp. | reverse complement strand
GGGGTGCTGGGCGTCCTGACCAAGTTCTTTCAGCGCAAGGGCTGGGAGGTGCACAGCGCCGGGAGCGGCGAGGACGGCGTGCGCCTGTACGAGGCGCAGCGCCCCGACGTGGTGCTGCTGGACCTGGACCTTCCCGGCCTTTCCGGGCGCGACATCCTGGACATCCTGGTCTCGCGCGGCGCGGCCGTGGTGATGCTCACGGGGCACGCGGAGGTGGAAGTCGCGGTCGATGCCATGCAGTCCGGCGCGGAGACCTTTCTCACCAAGCCGGTGAACTTTCCGCACCTGGAGGCGGTGGTGGAGCGCGCCGCGGAAAAGGTGGAGCTGCGCCGCACCAACGAGCTGCTGGCGCGGTCCATGGCGGAGCGCACGGAGAGCACAGGGCTGGGCGCGTCGCCCATGATGCGCGACCTGGCGCGGCAGGTGGACCTGCTGGCGGGGTCGGGAGACACCACGGCGCTGCTGCTGGGGGAGAGCGGCACGGGCAAGAGCTTCATCGCGCAGATGATCCACGCCCGCAGCCCCCGCGCGCGCAGCCCGTTCGTGGAGATCAACTGCGCGGGGCTGCAGGCCACGTTCCTGGACTCGGAGCTGTTTGGCCACGAGCGCGGCGCCTTTACCGACGCCAAGGAGATGAAGCGCGGGCTCTTCGAGGTGGCGGACCGGGGAACGCTGTTCCTGGACGAGATCGGCGACCTTGCGCCGGAGCTGCAGCCCAAGCTGCTCAAGGTGCTGGAGACGCGCAGCTTTCGGCGCCTGGGCGGCACGCGCGAGCTGCAGGTGGACGTGCGGCTGATCGCGGCCACCAACCGCGATCTTGACGCGGAGGTGCGCGCCGGCCGCTTTCGCGAGGACCTGTTCTACCGCCTCTCCGTCTTTCCCATCGTGGTGCCGCCGCTGCGCGAGCGCTCGCGGGAGGACGTGCTGGAGCTGGCGCACCGCTTTCTGCGCGAGCTGGGGCGGCGGCACCGCAACTCGCCCACGGAGCTTTCGCCCAAGGCGCTGGAGGTGCTGGCGGGGTACGCGTGGCCGGGGAACGTGCGCGAGCTGCGCAACGTGCTGGAGCGGGCGCTGGTGCTGGCCGCGGGCGCCTCTCGGCTGGAGCCGGAGCACCTGCCGCAGGGCCTCAAGGCCCCCGGCGCGCCCCGCGCCGCCCGCGACGAGCCGTCCATCCTGTCGCTGGAAGAGGTGGAGCGCCGCCACATCGAGCGCACCCTCTTCCTGCTCGCCGGCAACCGCACCGCCGCCGCCGACAAGCTCGGCATCTCGCGCAGCACGCTGCATACGAAGATCCAGCAGTACGGCCTGGAGGCGGTGGGGCGGGGGTGAACGGGTGATGGTGTGAAGGGGTGATGGGGGCGTTCCGGCCGACCTCGACCCGGGCGGGTAAACCCGCGGCTGGAACTGCGACAAGCCCGGTCTGGCTCGCCGGAGGCTCGCCAGACCGGGCTTCAACTACGTTCCCCGCGACGGAGTGCGGGCGTGGCCCACGTGAGCGGGGGAAGCCCCGCCGGGCAAGCGCAGCGCGCCCAGGGCGGGGCTTATCGCCGTTCCAGCCGCGGGCTTTAGCCCGTGGTGGTGCGTCGCGGCCTCATGGCGGCCGGAGACGCGGATCATCCCGCGCACTTTGCTGGGGCCGCAATTCTGCTGGACAGGGTGATGGGGGACGCGTGCCGCACGACGGCGGATTATCCTGCTCAAGGGACCCCTTAAAGCCGGCGACACGCGTCACCCTCTCACCCGATCAGTCCTTCGGCACAATCCGCATCAGCGTCGCGACGGCTTGCGGGTGAAACCGCGTCCCTGCGCCGGCGCGCAGAAAGGGCTCCCAGTAGGCGCGGGGGAGCGCCTGGCGGTACGAGCGCTCCGAGGTCATGGCATCCCACGCATCCACCACCCGCAGGATCCCGGTCAGCAGAAAGTCGGGGGAGATGGGGGCGATCTCGCCGGCAAGGTCGCAATGGTCCGTCATGTGGTGCTCGATCAGGGGCGCCAGCCGCCGCAGGCTGGGGATGCCGCGCACGATCTCCGCCCCCACCCTTGTGTGCGAGCGGATGCGCTCCAGCTCCTCCGGGGCCAGCGGCGACGTCTTCTGCAGCAGGTCCAGCGGCACCGACATCTTGCCGATCTCGTGCAGCTGCGCCGCCTGCACCAGCATCTCCGTCTGCTCGTCGCTCAGGTGCAGCGCCACCGCCATGGAGTTGCATGTCTCCGCCACCCGTTCGCAGTGGCCGTGCATGAAGTGGTCGCGCGCGGCGATGGTCATCGCCAGCGCCTTGACCATCTCGGCGCGCGCGTCCGACACCTCGCGCCGCAGCC
>DASQBH010000598.1:0-2284 GCA_035635315.1 Longimicrobium sp. | reverse complement strand
TGCGGGTGGACAGCGCCCAGACGGGCGGGCGCGACCGGGCGCGGTGGAAGAACCTGGCGGGCTCCATGCGCTACCGCGGGCGGCTTGAGGGGTCGGACCTGGAGGTGACGCTGGCGGCGGGGCGCTACGACGCCGACCTGCCGGTGCGGTACGACAAGCGCTGGTTCCAGCAGGTGGGGCGCAGCGACCGGCTGCGGGTGGGGGTGGACTTTACCCGCGACAACGCGCCGCTGCTGCTGCGCTACGGCCTTTCGTTCGAGCGCACCTGGGCCACACACACGGCCACCCTGCCGCAGCAGTTCCAGCTGCTGCAGCGCGCCGAGGTGTCGGGCAACGCCACGGGCGCGTACGTGGACGGCACCTGGCAGCCGGCGTCGCGGGTGGTGCTGCGCGCGGGGCTGCGCGGCGACGCGTTCTCCGTGGGCGGCGTGGCCACGGTGGCGCCGCGTGCCTCGGCCACGGTGCTGGTGGGCGAGGGGGCGGCGCTCACGCTGGCGGGCGGCCGCTACCACCAGTACGTGCGCGTTCCCCGCCCGGTGCCCCGCGGCTCGCCCCTGCGCAACTTCGCCGACACCGCGCGCATCCCCACGCACCTGGCGGTGGGCGGGGCCACGCACCTGTCGCTGGAGCTGGACCAGCAGATGGGCGGCGGGGTGCGGCTGGGGCTGGAGGGGTTCTACAAGCGCTACCACGGCCTTCCCTCGTCCGACGCCGAGGACCCAATGTCGTCCACCGCGCACAGCTCCGGAATGGACGTGTGGGTGCGGCGCACGGAGGGCGCGCTGACCGGCTGGTTCGGCTACTCGCTCAACTGGGTGTGGAGCTCCGTGGACCACAGGGGGCTGTCGGACGACTTCGTGGGCCGGCAGACGATCAGCGCGGGGGTGCGCGGGGTGGCGTGGAAGCGCAGCATGGTGGGGGTGCGGGTGGCGTACAGCTCGCCCATCTCGTCGCGCAACTTCGGCAACCTGGTAGACCGGGGGCTGGGCAACGGCTCCATCCCTCCCTCCGACCTCGGCAGCACCGTGGACCTGGAGACCGACGCGCCCGTCTCTCCCGCGTCCACCACGTTCCTGCGGCTGGACGCCGAGGTCTCGCGCACCTGGAAGCCGCGGGTAGGCGGGCGCTCCACCGAGGTCACCCCCTACCTGCGCGTGATCAACGCGCTGGACCAGCGCGACGGCTTCTTCTACGAGTACTCCGACTCCGGCAGCGGCGCGCGGGGCGTGCAGCCCATCACCACGGTGCCGCTGGTGCCCGTTTTCGGTGTGAACTGGAAGATCTGAGCGGAGGGGAGGGGCAGGGAATAGGGAATAGGGAATAGGGAATAGGGAATAGGGATAGGGATAGGGATAGGGAACAGGGAACAGGGAACAGGGAACAGCGGACCGGTTGAAGGCATCGATCGACAGTGGGATGCGGACCCTTCCTCGCAATCGCGGGGGAGGGTTCTTTCGTTTGATGCACGGCGCTGCACCTGATTCATACCAGATTCGCAAAAAGATTCGTTTACACCGAAATCCGCCAGGCACTGGATTGGGGCATCGGCGTCATTCTGAGGGAGGCGCCGCGTGTAATCGTCTTCCTTGCACGAACGCCTGTGCGCCGACCGAAGAATCTTTATCGGGAACGGGCGGCTCCTCGCGCAAAACCCAGCTTGGCCGACAAAACCGTGCGCCCATCCTAAAGATCCTTCGGTCGGCGCACAGGCGTTCGCGCGTCTGGAGAGACCAGGGTGCGCGCCTTCCTCAGGATGACACCGTTTGCCGAACTCGTATCCGAAACCTTTTTGCGGAGCCGGTATCATCGGCTGGCGGACAGGCGTGCCGGTCGACGAGGTACGAGCGGCGTGGGGTGTCGGGAACGGAAGAGGGATGGAAGCGCGGCAGGGGGCACATCCGCGTTTTTTCGGAGAGGGCTGCGGCTGCCGGCGGACGCCCGGATGCCTGCCGGAGTGCCGCCGCGGCCTGTCGCCCGCACCACCTGATGCGCCTCCCGTAAACCCTCCGCGCGCGCCACCGCTCCGGGTACATCCCGGCCTTCCGTCGCCTCGGACTCCGGGCGGGATGCAGGCTCCGCAACGGACGCGCAGCAGGGATAGCCTCGGACGGATTCCGGCGCGACCGCGGTGGGAAGGGTGTCGGCCGAAAATCCACATACAGACCGCGTGGGCGGGCTTGCGACGGCACGACGGCGGGGAGCGTCGATGCCGGCGGGCGAACGCGGATGCCGGCGGCGATGTAACGGAAGGCCGGGTTGCCGACTCTGTGGATGGGGGGCGTGC
>DASQBH010000597.1:0-4554 GCA_035635315.1 Longimicrobium sp. | reverse complement strand
CTCTGGCTTTTGTCTGTTCCTCTGTATCCCAACCCTTTTCAGGATCTGGTATTACGGGGCGGAATCAGGCGAGGGCAGTGCCGTTGCTCACGCGGAAGCGGTCGGCCAGGGCGTTCATCTCCAGCGCCATCCCGGCCAGCGTCTGGCTGGCGTCGGCCAGCTCTTCCATGGCGGCGCTCTGGTTGTGCGCGGCCTGGGCCGTCTGCTCGGTGCGGGCGCGGCTTTCGCCGGCGATGGCTTCCACCCCGCGCATGGCGCCCAGCAGCTCGTCCACGCCCACCGCCTGCGCCTCGACCTCGGCGTGGATGCGCTCGATGGCCTCCAGCGCGCGCGACAGCCCTTCCACCATGGCCGCCAGCGCCGCCTGCCCATCGCGCGACGCCTCGCCCACACCCCCCAGCCGCTCGTCGGCCAGGGCCAGCTGCTCGCGCACCCGCTCGATGGCCTCGCGCGTCTGCCCCACGGTGCCGTCCACCCGCGCGGCGGAGCTGGTGGACTCGCCCGCCAGCTTGCGCACCTCGTCGGCCACCACGGCAAAGCCCCGGCCGTGCTCGCCGGCGCGGGCCGCCTCGATGGCCGCGTTCAGCGCGAGCAGGTTGGTCTGCTCCGCGATCTGGCGGATGGTGGTCACGAACCCGCCGATGCGCTCTCCCGCGCCGTGCAGCGCGTCCACGGCGGTGGTGGCGCGCGCGTAGCCCTCGCCGATCTCCACCAGCATCTGCCCCGTCTGGGCGATCCGCCCCGCGTACGCGCCGGACTGCCCCGCCAGCTCACGCGCGTCGCCCGCCGCGGACGAGGCCTGCTGCCGCACGATGCGGTTCTGCGCCGCCAGCCGCGCCAGGGCGTCGCCGCCGCGCGCCACCAGCTGCATCTCCCGCTCCGACTCGCTCGCCGCCTCGGCCGCGATGTGGCCCACCTCGGCCGCCGTGGCCTGCATCTCTTCGGCGGTGGCGGAAAGCTCCTCCGCCAGCGCCGCCAGGTTCCGCGCCTGCGTCTGCACCTCCTGGATCACCTCGCCCAGCGAATCGGCCGTGCGGTTGACGGCGGAGGCCAGGAAGTCCATCTGGTCGCGGTTGCTGGCCGCCAGGTGAATCCGAAAGTCGCCGCCTTCCACGGCCGCCAGGGCGCCGCGCACCTGCCGCAGCCGGCGGGTGTAGTGGGCCGGCCCCAGCAGCGTGGCGGCCAGCACCGTCACCACCACGGCCGTCTCCAGCGCCAGCATCTGCCAGGGCAGCTCCATCCCCGGGTTGGCCCACAGCCCCACCAGGCGCGCCGCCGGGTACAGCACCGCGCTGGCCGCCGTCGACATCCACCCCGCCCGCGGCACGCCCAGCGCCGTGGACGAAAAGAGCGCGGCGTAGTAGGGGATCATCAGCATCCCGTACGGCCCGTGCGCGGCCGTAAAGCCGAACAGCGCCAGGTGGTCCACCACCAGGCTGGCCCAGAACTGCCACGGCGCCCACCGCTCGCGCACCAGCGCCAGGTGGAACGCCGCGTTCACCAGGGCGATGCCGCCGCCCACCACCAGCAGGGCGTTGTAGGAGATGGTCATCACCCCCTGCCAGCGCAGCAGCGCCACCAGCGGCACGGCGCCCACGATCAGGATCCAGCGCACCCACACCTCGTCGCGCGTCTTGGCGCGGAGGATGTGGGCCTGCTCGTCCGCAAGGCGCAATACGAGGCCGTCGCCCGGCAGGGGCGCGGCGGGGGCGAAGCCCGGGAGGGGTGCTGCCATCAACCGGCGACGGGAATGCGAAGGGTGCGAAGGTGCGACACCGCCCCCCGGCGGCGCGGGCCGCGGAGGGCGTGCATGCGGTGGCAATGCGATCACGGTTCGTTCGGAGCCGGAAAGATCGTTTGTGTACAACGTGGCGTCAAGGGTGAGTAGTGATACGGGATCAGACACGGTCTATCCGCGCCTCTCATCCTGAACGAAGGGATCGCGACCACTCGCGGACACGCAGGAACCCTGCGCGCGGGCCGATGGACCTTGCCCGCCGCGGCGCCCCGCAGAGGGTGTTGCAAGCCTCTGCAGCCCGCGCACCGAGCCATGTCATCCTGAGGGAGCGCTCGCGCGTAACGATAAGCATCACAATTGCTTGCGCGCGACCGAAGGACCTTGCCTCTGCCCACGAGAGGCAAGGGCCCGCGCAGAAACCTGGCCCCCGGTTCTGCCGGCAAGGTCCTTCGGTCGGCGCCAAACAATGTCGTGAGAACAGGTTGCGGAGCGACGCCTCCCTCAGGATGACTGTTTGCGTGGGAGGTTTGGCAACACCCTCTCAGGATGACATCTGCCCGGGTGAGGCCTGGCAGGGTCGGGAAATCAGCGGTCTATCTTTCCGGATAGAACTGCACCGTCCACTCCGAGCCGGTGGCAAAGCCGGCCAGCTGCGCGGGGTTGAACACGCTCAGGCTGGTGACGGCGCCGCCGGCCATGAACGACGGTCCGTCCACCACGCGCAGGTGGCAGCCGCCCAGCACCAGCCCCGGCCGCGGCACGTCGTTGCTGATGAGGGTGCAGGCGCCGGACGCCGTGAAGATCCCTTCGGGGGTGTCGAAGCGCGCGTACATCTGCTGCGCCAGCCCGGCGGGGAAGGTGGGGTCGGTGATGCGGATGCACGCCGTGGCGGATCCAATGCGCCGCACCCCGTTGTTCACGATGCGGCCGGACGACGCGGTGCCGGCCTCGGACCAGAGCGAGGCGCCCAGGAACACGTTGGCGGCAAAGGGCGCCGCGGCGCACACGGCGCGGTCGGCGGGAAATTCCGGGTCCTCGATGGAGCGAAAGCGCAGCACGGAGGGCCGTCCGCCCTGCTGCGGCGCGTCGGTGACCAGCTCGGCGGGGGCGCCGGAGAGCGCCACGTCGGCGGTGGCGCGCTCGCGGTCGGCGCCGACGGGGGCGTCGGCGCAGGCGGCCAGGGCGGCGCAGGCCAGCGCCGCCAGGGAAAGCAGCTTCATGGATCGATGCTCCTGTGGGAAAGTGGTTGAATGTGCGGGGAAGCTGATGGATCAGAGGCGGATGAGCTGGGCGCCGTAGTGCACGTTGGCCCCCACGGCGGCGATCAGGACGAGGTCGCCGCTGCCCAGGCGCACCACGCCCTGCTCCAGGTCCTCGGCCAGCAGGATGAGCATGCCGGCGGCGGAGGTGTTGCCGTAGCGGTCCACGTTGCACGCCACGCGCTCCGCCGGCAGCCCGGCCTGGCGGACGTAGTGGTCCATCAGCCGCTTGTTGGGCTGGTGGAAGTAGTAGCGCTTTACCTGGCCACGCAGCTCGGGGCGCTGGGAAAGCACGCCGTCCAGGCAGGCGTTCATGAAGGTGGGGTACGACCGGGCCACCAGCTGCCCGTCCACCACGAACGCCGCGTCGGCCGGGTTCTCCACCCCGCTCACCCGGCTCTCCAGCCCGCCGGCGCGGCGAATGACCAGCTGCAGGTAATCGTTGCCGCTGAACGAGGCCACCACGCCGGCTTCGTGGCCCACCTCGCCGCGCAGGATCACGGCGCCCGCGCCGTCGCCGAACACGTAGGCGCCGAACGCGGCGGGGATGCGCTTGCGGCCGGACGCGGACTCCACGTCGCCGCTCCACACCTGGCGGTCCACCAGCGCCGAGGTGAAGGCGCTGCCGATGACGGCCGCGGTGCGGATGGCGCCGCTGCGGATCATCTTGTAGACCATGTCCATCACGTACGGCGTGCCGCCGCAGCCGTCGTCGATCAGCATGGCGTACGCGTCGGGGCGGCACCCCACGCGGCGGTGCACCTCCATGGCGTCGTAGCTGAAGTTCACGCGGTCGGGCGTGCAGGTGACCACGAACACCGCGTCCAGCTCGTCGCCCTGGATCTGCGCCATCTCCATGGCGCTGCGCAGGGCGGCCTCGCACATGTCGGTGTTGCAGCGCGGCCCGGTGTCGGTGGCGGGCGGCGCCACGGCCACGCCGGTCTGGGCATCCACGTCCCACAGAAACCGCCGTTCGCGGATCTGCGTCTTTTCGGCGATCCAGTCGGCGGACCAGCCGGGGATGGCCTGGGTGATCTGCGCGTTGTTCACGGCGCGCGGGGGGACGTACGCGCCCGCGCCGATCAGGCGCACGGCGCGGGTCCCGAACTGGGGGGTAATCTGGATCATTGAAGCGTGTCTCCGGACTGGATGCAAGCGGGGAGGGGGGACCGTTGCGGCGCGAAGCGGGCGCATCCGCAGTGTGACGGCGGCGCTGTAGCGCACACAAAATGCCATCGCGAATCCAAAGCTTGTTCAATCCAGTGGACGCGGCGGGGCCTCAATTCCTTTGTTTGTTTAAACGATCAACGGCACGAGCCCAATGCCGCGTCGTGCAACGATCTGTGCAATCCGCGACACGGGCGAATCCGCGTTTCTCCTGTAACGATGCCGCAGATGCAGGCTGCTGCGTGTCCGGAGATCTCCCCACAGCCGCGCCGGAAATAAGTTCACCTGCCCAGCAAAGTTTATCACACAATCCGGAAAAATCAGTTGTACACTGACACGGTTGCAGCGTGAAATCACCTGTTCCGCCGGCAGGGAGGCGTGTTTTCGCCC
>DASQBH010000596.1:0-6704 GCA_035635315.1 Longimicrobium sp. | reverse complement strand
CGCCACCGGCAGGTAGACGCGGTTCAGCGGCTCCAGCGCGGGCACCGGTCCGGCGCGGCGCACCTTGAACACGTAGTCGCCCGTCCCCGACGTGCTGCCGATGACGACGCGGTACGTGCCCCCGGCGCCGATGGTCCGGCCCGCCGCGACCTGGCCCCGGCGCACGCCCGCCAGCCCGCCCGTGGTGAGCGTGGTCAGCGGCTGCGCCGCGTTGGAGGGGCTGAGCAGGATCATGGTGGGGGAGAACGGCGCCGCCCCCGCGTCGAACACGGCGAAGTCCACCACGTCGCCCGCGGCCAGCTGCACGGCCACCGTGTCGCGCCGCCCGACCGTGCCGATGCGCCCGCCCACCGAGTCGCCCGGCAGCAGGGTGCCCGACTGCACCAGGTACTCCACCGCCACCCGCGCCGGGCTGTTCCCCGCGGCGGAGGAGGTGACCAACAGCGTGTCGCGGTACGTGCCGGGGGCCAGCCCCTGCGGGCGGGCCGTCAGCGTGAGCATGGCCGGGAGGTTGCCCGTGTCGGGCGAGACCGTGAGCCAGGCGCTGCCGCGCGCCGTGCGCGCGCGGAACGCCACGCCCCCGGCGGGCGCGCCGATCACGTTCACCGGGACGAACGCCCCGGCGGTGCTGTCGCCCCGCGACCGCAGCTCCACCGCCGCCTGGGCCGCGATCGCGGGGGCGACCACCACCTCGAAGCTCAGCCCGGTTCCGGACAGCGCGATGCCGCGCAGCTCCAGCCCCGAGGGCGCGCCGCCGTTGGCGCGGGTGCTCGGCGTGCCGGCGTCGCCAAAGCTGGTGCGGCCCGTGGCGCCGGGAAACACGTCGCCCTCGTCGCCGCGGTTGGTCCCCGCCCCCAGGTGGTCCAGCCCGTCCGCCTGCTCCAGCGCCACGCCCATGCGCGGGTGGGCGTTCACCCGGTTCTGCGAGCGGTTGGCGTCGATGACCACCGGGTCCACGTGGTACACCAGCATCCCCGCGCGCCGCAGGTTGCGGTCGGACCCCACCGCCGCGCGGTGCTCCAGCAGAAAGTACTCGCGCGTGCCCGGCAGGTCGTAGCGCATCACCGTTCCGCCGGCGTACACCTGCGGCAGCGTGTACGCCGCGCGCGAGGACGACACCGTCTCCACGTTCACCCACCCCAGGAAGTCCTTGGACCAGGCGCCCATGTGGGCGGGCGCGTCCTGCATGCGCCAGTTGCCGGCGCTCATCAGGTCCCACTCGCCCAGCCCCTGCGACTCGCCGTCCGCGTCGTACGTGTCGTACAGGTCCGGCAGCCCCAGCGCGTGCCCCATCTCGTGCGAAAAGGTGCCGATCTGCATCAGCCCGCCGGTGCCGCACTCCACGCCGCCCTGGATCAGGTAGTCGTCCACGCGGATGAAGCCGCCCTCCGCCGACGGGTCGGCGGTGGTGTACGGGGTGCCCCACCAGGCGCGGTACACCCAGCGGTGCGGCCAGATGCCGGGGCCCCCGCACGACGCCCCCGTGGCCGGATACACGAACGCGGCCGCGTCCACGTAGCCGTCGTCGTCGCCCGAGTTGGGGGTGCCGTCGGGCCCGTCGTTGTCGTACTGGGCAAAGTTCACCTGCGAGTCGGCCCGTACCAGCGTGTGCCGCAGGTACTCGCCCGTGCGGCCGTAGCGCGGGTGCGAGGCGGCGGAGGGCTCGTAGTACGAGGCCGGCTGCGGCAGCGTGATCCAGGGCGTCACCGTGCCGTCCAGGGTAAACGCGCCCAGCGACATCTCCTGGTAGAAGGTGCGCGCCGAGTACTGCTGCGGGCCAAAGAGCCGCGTCTGGTAGTCGGACTGGGGATACGGCGCCGCCGTGCCCCCGTACAGCCCCAGCAGCACCGGCACGCGCAGCGTCCCCGCGACCACCGCCTGCGCCTGGGAGAGCTGCGACACGGACAGCCGGAGCCCGGCCCGCTGCTCCAGCGCGGCGCGCTGCTGCCGCACCCGCTCCGTCTTCTGCCGCCACGCCCGCTGGAACTCGAAGGCGGTGGGGTCGTCCCGCAGCGTCTGCAGCAGGTCGGCCGGGGGCTCGATGCCGTACGCGCGCCCGGCCTGCACCACGTCCTGCGCGGCGAGGGCGGGGGCGCCGGCGGCCAGCAGCAGCGCGGCACAGGCAAGGGTGCGGATGAAGGCTGAACGGCTCATCATGATGCGGTGCGGGGCGGGAGAGAAAGACCGGCCTCAGTCCTGGAGCGGGCTTGTGCTGAACAGGGGGTGCTCCCGGTGCACGAAGCGCGGCGTCAGGTTCTCGAACGCCGTGGTGCCTACCAGCTCGTCCATCCGCACCTGGAACGCCGACTCGCCGATCTCGCCGCGGGGGGTGGCGCGCAGGGTGAGCGCCAGCGTCCCCGCCAGCCCCTCGAGGGAGGCGGCGGCAAAGCGGATCCGCCCGGGCTCCACCTCGTTCCAGGCCCCCACCACCCCGGCGGGGAACGATCCGCCCTGCACCGTCAGGCGCGACACGTCGTAGCGCAGCTCGCCCTGGTAGCTGGCGATGGGCGTCTGCACCCCCTCGCGGCGCAGGTGCAGCTGCACCTCTGCGGGGCTCCCTGGCGCGGCGGGCGTCACCACCACCACCGCGTGCACGCCGGGGGGAAGGATGGGGATCTCGGTCTGCGTCTGCAGCGTGTTGTCGCACCCGCCCAGCAGCGCCAGCACGGCGGCGGCGGCGGCGGTCCAGCGGGCGGCGCGGATCCTGGGACGGCTCATGGGGATGCTCCCGGAGTGAAAGGGCTGTGTGCCGGAGGCGGGGTCAGTGGACGCGGACGCGCCCCGCCACCACGATCGGGTCGGAGAAGGGGGCCAGCGACGTGCTGCGCGGCACCTCGGCGAACTCCAGCTGAAAGGTGGAGACGGCGCCGGCCGCGGCGTCGCCGCGGACCACCAGCACCAGCGTGGCCAGGCGCACGGGCCCGGGCGCCTGCGGCTCGGTGGCGGCAAACGCCAGGGCAAAGCGGCCCGCCGCGCGCAGGTGCCCCACGGAGTTGCCAGGGACGTTCTCCGCGCGCACGAACTCCAGCACGCCCGCGTCGTAGACCACGTCCACCTGCACCGACCCCAGCTCGTTGGCGGGGCTGGGGCGCGACAGGTCCAGCAGCACGGGCACGCGCACGGTGTCGCCGCGCTGCACCGGGGCGTCGATGGCGCCGCCGGGGAACGCCGTGGCCAGAAGGCTCGCCGGCCCCAGCACCGCCACGGTGGCGGTGTCGGCCAGGGCGTTCAGCGAGGCCACGATGCGGGCCACGCCCGGCGACACCCCCGTGGCCGTCGCGCCCGTGAGGGTGGCCGCGCCCGTCGTGCTGGCGTAGGCCACGGGGGCGCCCGTGATCGGGTCGCCGTCGGTGCTGCGGACGGCGGCGGTAAACGCCTGCGTGGCGCCCACCGCCACGGTGGCGAACTCGGGCGCGATCTCCAGGGTGGCGGGGACGGGGGCCGCCGCGGCCGCGGTAAAGGTCACCGGCGAGCCGGTCAGCCCGGCGGCGGCCGCGGTGGCGGTCTGCGCGCCGGGGGTGGCGCCCAGCCGCCAGCCGGCCCTGGCCGTCCCGTCCGCCCGGGTGGTCGCCGTCGCGGGGCCTACTTCCCCGCCGCCGGCGGCGGCGAACGTCACCGCCACGCCGGCGATGCCGGTGCCGTGGCGGTCCGTCACGCGCACGGCCAGGCTGTCGGCCACCGTCCGCCCCGCCGTCCCCGCGCGGCTGGGCGAGCCGACCACGGCGATCTGCGTGGGGACGGCCGTCACGGTCACGCGCGTGGAGTCGGCGATGGCGGCCACGCTGGCGCGCACCCACGCGGTGCCGGGGCGCAGGGCGGTGACCAGCCCGTTGCCGTCCACCGAGGCCACGTTCGCGTCGCGGCTGACCCAGGCGACGGTGGCGCCGCCGGGGAGCGTGGTCATCACGGCTCCCCTCTGGTCGGTCACCGTGGCCGAAAGCTGCCGCGTGCCGCCGTCGGCCACCGAGGGCTCGGCAGGGCTCACGGCCATGGCGGTGGGGACGGGATCCGGCACCGGCGGCGGATCCGGGTCCGTACCGCCGCCTCCGTTGCAGCCCAGTGCGCCGGCAAGCAGCAGCGAGAATACGCCGGTGTGGCGCATGCGGCGGGGTTCTGTCATTGAAATGGAAAGCAGGGGCGGGCGTGCAGAGCCTTCGCGGTGTCCGGCGGCCCGGAGGTTTTTCCGGTGCGGACGGGCGGGAGGGGTCGACCGGAGGCCCAGTCTAATGCCTCATCCCTCCGCGCACAATAGGCCTATTCTGTCCGGGCCGCGGTCTCTGCTCCAAGTCGTGGAGACAGATGGATTTCCGCTTCCGTCTGATCCGAAACCGGAAAACGGAATGGTTTCCGCCGGGTACGCAGAGCAGAGATGAGGACGCGGCGGGAGTCGTCATCCGCGTCCTCTCACGTTTCCTGCGCGTCCTCCGCGCGGTTGTTTCATGGATTGGGAGAATCCCCTTCCCGGGACCGCCCCACACCACTCGATCCCTGTCGGCTGCGAGTGCCGTTAAACAGCCGCACGTACCCACTTGCGCGCATCCTAAAATGTTTAGACAGTTACGGTTGACGACAATCCTGTCGCAAGCGGCCGCCACGCCGCGAGGTCCCCGCCGTGGCGTCCCGCGCATCTCCTTCCGCTGCCCAGGAGGATTCCTCCCCATGCGCACCTTCCGCTTCGCCCTGCTCGCGTCCGCCGGGCTCGTCTTTGCCGCCGCCTGCAACGGCGACGTCGTGGCGCCCGGCGGCCCCACCATCGCCGGCAGTCCCACGCTGAGCCCGTTCTTTACCGCCGTCGACACGGGCGTGTCGTCGGACTCGGTGATCGCGGGCTACGGCTGCGAGGCCACGGGCGGCATCGACTACGAGTGCTTCGAGTACGACCCGTGCACCGGCACCGAGTACGTCGTCTGCCCCGACACGACGACGGCTCCCCCGCCGCCGCCGCCGCCTCCGCCGCCTCCGCCGGCACCGAAGCCCACGTCGCCCACGCCGACGGCGCCGTAAGCAGAGCGTCCGCACGCACGCGGTGATGCGAAAACGGGCTCCGCCGCGTGCGGAGCCCGTTTCTCTTTCGTCCGAGGCGCTGCGAGGGAATATTCCGCCGTGGCAGGCCATCCGGAACGAGCGGACGAGAGGCTCATACCGGATCCGCAAAAACAAAAAGCACTCACGCAGAGCAGCGGAGGGGCAGAGCAGCAGAACGAAACTCTCTGCTACTCTGCGTGCAAAGTCTTTTGCCGGAGTTGGTATCGGGGATGCAGATCTTCCACGGGATCAACGTCGTGTCCATCGCCGTGCCGGACCTCGATGGCGCGCGGGAGTTCTACCGTGACGCGCTGGGACTGGGCGATCCACTGTACGATCTGCCCGAGGCGGGGTGGATCGAGTTCGGCACCGGCGGCGTGGGCGGCAACCTGGCGCTGACGGCGGCGGAGCCGGGGTGGCAGCCCTCCACCGGCACCACCATCGTCCTCGACACGCCGGACTGCCACGCCGCCTGCGCCGAGCTCCGCGCCCGCGGCGTGCGCTGCGACGATCCCGTGGTGTTTCCCGGCTACGTGACGTACTGCAGCTTCTACGACCCCTTCGGCAATCGCCTGCAGATGGCCGGCCCGGCGCCCGCGGAGTGAGCGGAGCGGGGGGATCAGGACAGCGGAAACTGACTCCACACACCGTCCACGCCCGGCTATACTTCAGGATGAGAACTACGCTCTCTCTCCCCGATGAACTCTTCTCCGCCGCTGACGCCCTCGCCGAGCGCCTGGGCGTAAGTCGCAGCGAGCTCTACGCCACCGCAGTGGCCGAATTCATCGCCAAACACAACGTAAATGAGGTTACGGCGCGCCTGGATCAGGTGTACGCGCATGAGTCCAGCACCCTTGATCCCAGCCTCGAGCGTGCGCAGCGCCGGTCGCTGGCAAGGGATGCCTGGTAGGGTGCCCGATAGGTCCCGGCTCGACCCTTCAATGGAGATCTGGCGAGGCGGCAGTCACACGCGGCAGGCTCCGCACGTTGTGGTGGGGCCGACATCACGTGATTCACCGCGACTCGCACCTGCCGCAATGCCGATCACCCGCCGTTCCGTCTTCCGCTCGTCTCGCCCGTACGCAGCCGCTCTCCTGGCGCTCTCGCTGGCCACCGGCCTCGCCGCCTGCTCCGACCTGCTGGGGCCGGGGAGCGACGGCGGCAGGCCGTTCTTCTACTACCAGGACCAGAAGATCTACCTGCGCGTCGACACGCGCACGCTGACGGCCGTCCCGGAGGCCGAGGGCGACAGTGCCACGCTCCGCGCCGTGCTGAGGCAGTCCGGCATTTCCGTGGATTCCATGCGCCCCATGCACCAGCCCGGGCACTGGCTCGTCCACCTGCCGTCCGGGACCTCCGCCCGGCGCGCGGAGAGTGCGGCGCGGGCGCTCCGGTTCGATGCGGGCGTGCGCTTCGCCAGCGCGGTGTATCGCCAGCGCGACGGCAACTGCCCGCTCTACATGGTCAACCGCCTGACGGTGCAGTTCCTTCCCGGGGCCGACGAAGCCGCCATCGACCAGCTGAACGCGGGCATGGGCGTGCGGAACGAGCAGGTGAATCCGTGGGGCACGCGGTCGTACGAGTTTCCCAGGGGGCTGGTCGCCACGCCGCTGGAGCTTGCCGCCCTCTATCACCGCCACCGCCTGGTCGACTGGGCCGAGGCGGACCGCGTCGACGGC
>DASQBH010000595.1:0-6531 GCA_035635315.1 Longimicrobium sp. | reverse complement strand
GGTGGCGACGCGGGTGGGGACGGTGAGGCGCGAGGCGACGACGTAGCCGTTCTCCGAGCGGCCTTCCACGCGGATGGAGTCGCCGGGCTGCAGCATGGTGGCGTCCGCGCCGCCGCCGTCCTCGCCCACCACCTGCGTCGCCAGCCCGACGACCACGCGCAGGTCCGGGAGCCGCGCCTCGTCCGGGCGCACCAGCAGCGCGCCGTGCTCCGACGACCAGGCCAGCACGGCGCCGCGCACGTCCACCTCGCGCGGAACGCGGCTGTCGGGCGCCATCCGCAGGCCGTTCACCGTCACCCCGTCGTCGCCGTCCAGCTGGACGGTGCGGGGGAAGGCCATGCCGGACTCGCGGTCCACCCGCAGCCCTTCCAGCCGCAGCCGCGCGCCCGGCGCCAGGCCGGACAGGTTGAGCACGGCGGCCGTGTCGGTGCCGTTCATCAGCCGCAGGCTCACCGGGCCCGGGGTGACGTCCGCCAGCCGGAAGCCGGCGCTGTCCGCGGGCTCGCTGCGCTCGGATTCCACCACCCACACGCCCGTCGGCGCGAAGCCCGACGCAAAGGTGCCTTCCACCGCCGCGCCGTCCTCGCCGCCGCCGCACGCCGCCAGAGCCATCGCCGGGACCATCCATCGAATCCGCATGGGGCGCCGCCGGGGCAGCAATCGTGCCGATCCCCACATTCCGCCCCGCACGGAATCAATCATCCACGGCCTTCTTGCGGCGGATGTGGATGATCTTTTCCACCGTCGCGTGCACCACGCCATCCGCATCCGTCAGCTCCACGGTGTAGGTGCGGTCGATCGCGGGGGTGTCCGCCAGCGTGGCGCGGATGGCGTCCAGCTCCGCATCGTCGAGCACGAAGCGCGCGTGCAGGGTGGTGCGGCCGGGGCGGCGAAAGCGGATGGACGCGGACTTGTCCCACACCACGTAGTCCCGCCCCAGGTTCCGGATCAGCATCACCATGTAGATGGGGTCCACCGCGCCGTACATGCTGCCGCCAAAGATGGAGCCCACGTAGTTGCGCGTGCGCCAGCCCAGCGGCAGGCGGATGCGGATCTCCCGCCAGTCGCGCGCGATGTAGGTGATGCGGCCGCCGGTGCCGCGGTACGCCGGGAACCAGTTGAAGCCCCAGCGCTGCAGGCGCGTGCGGAGGGATTCGGGCATGGGGGTGGGGTGAAGGGAATCAAGTACCTGGTACCTGGTACCTAGTACCGAGTACAACCACCAGGCACTAGGGCACTAGGCACTAGGCACTTCTTCTCTACAGGTGCTTGATGCACCAGGCGTGGACGCGATCCATCTCCGCGGCCAGGTCCTCCAGGAACGCCGCGCCGCCGCTGGCCTGCGGATCGGGAAGGCGCAGGCCGGCGAGCTGAACGCTCCGCGCGTGGTCCGCCACCAGGTCGCGGGCGCGGCTGCTGGCCTGGTACGCGCTCCACTTCTCCTCCTCGGCCTCGCGCGCCCAGCAGTCCACCTCCGCCAGAAAGGCGAAGACGACGGACCAGTAGCGCCACTGCGGCACGTCGGGCGAGCGCTGCGCGTTCAGCTTCACCAGCCGCAGCACCGCCGCCCACGCCGTGTGGTCCGCCACGTACGAGACGGGCGCCGTGTCCATCCGCTCGATGAACCCGGCCTGCGCCATCTCCTCCGCCGCCGTGCGCATGGCCCGGCCGGAGTACGCCGTCGCCGCCGCCATCAGGCTCACCGACGCCGAGGCGCCGCGCAGCCCCAGCAGGAACGCCAGCAGGTCCGCCTTGGCTCCCACGCCGAACCCGGCGCGCAGCCGCAGCAGCAGCGCGGGGCCTGCCGTCAGCCGCACCGGGCCCAGCGGATTCCCGTGTACGGCCGGGCGCTCCTCCGCCGCCGGGCCGGCGTGCGCCTTCCAGCGCCGGTCGCCCGCCTCGGCCGCGAACTCGCCCAGCGCCTCGCGGGCGGAGAGCGGAAACGCCTCCGCCAGCGACGTCATCCGCTGCACGCTCAGCAGCGCCGAGCCGCGCCGCGCCCAGGCGAACACCAGCTCGTCCAGCCGCGGGTCGCGTCCCCGCAGGGCCAGCGAGAGCAGCACCAGCGCCTCGGGGTCCACGATCGCCCTGGGGCGCTTGCCGCCAGCGGGCGCGGCGACGGACGCGAGCGCGCTCCACTGCGCCCACGCCACCTCCACGCCCGTGCCGCGCGCCCGCTCGCCGATGCTACGGACGAGGCCGGCGGTCATTCGAGATCGGCTTCAAACCGGGAAAAGCGGGAGGGGGAGAGAAGATAATGTTCACGGTGGGGGAAGATAACGTTCCCTCCCCATCCCGGCCAGCGGCGCCGGGAACGCGTCAGTCGTCCTCGCCGGCGGGGAGCGGGGCGGCCAGTGTATCCTCGGGGGGAAGCGAGTCGGTGTCTTCCAGGCGGCGGACGAAGACGTCGCGGACGCGCTCCACCAGCTCGTCGCCCTTGAGGCCCGCGGGGTCCACGGGGGGCTCGAACCAGACGTGGATGGTGGCGGGGCGCACGATGAAGGTGTCCGGCCGCATGATGTCGTAGCTGCCGGTGACCACGGTGGGGATGATGGGGATCCCCGTCTCCTGCGCCAGCACGAACGCGCCCTTCTTGAACGGCAGCAGGCGCCCGGTGCGGGAGCGCGTGCCCTCGGCAAAGATGACGACGACGCTCTGCTGCGCCCGCATCTGCTCCCCCGCCCTGCGCAGCGACTGCACGGCGCGCTCGCGGTCGCCGCGGTCGATGGAGATGTGCCCCGCCGCCCGCCACGCCAGCCCGAAGATGGGGACCTTCTCCAGCTCCTTCTTGGCGACGAAGTGAAAGTCCACCGGCAGCATCCCCGCGATGGCGAAGATGTCGAACCAGGAGACGTGGTTGGCCACGAGGATGAACGGCTGCCCCGGGACGATGCGCTCCAGCCCATGCCCCACCGCGCGCGACCCGCTCACCCACAGCGACGCGCGCGCCCACTGCCGCGACATCACGCAGAAGATGTGTCCCCGCACGCCGAACAGCGCCAGGACCACCGCCGATCCGCCGATGAACAGGGTGATCCAGAACATCCAGAAGATCATCCAGACTGCCCGCAGCACGCCCAGGATCACGGTCTCCCTCCCCCGAAGTGTTGCCATCCCGCCACCCCGGTGGGCCGGCGGTGCCCCTCCGCGTCCACGAACCACACCCCGTCGCCCCCGCCCGCGCGTCCCACGCACGACAGCCGCACCCCGAAGGCCCGCTCGAACGCCGTATGGTACGGCCCCACGGCGCCCACCGCCGCGGCAAAGCAGAGCTCGTAGTCCTCGCCCCCGCCCAGCGCCCGGCGCAGCGACCGGATCCGCGAGCGCTCACGGGCCGCGGGATGGATGGGGATCAGCTCCGGCACCAGCAGCATCGCCACCCCGCTGGCGGCGGCAAGGTGCGCCGCGTCCCCCGCCAGCCCGTCGGACAGGTCCACCATGGCCGTGGGGATGCCGCGGGCCTGCAGCCACTGCGCCTCCGCCACCCGCGGCCGCGGCCGCGCAAAGCGTTCGCGCGCGGCGGCGTCCGGCGTGCGCCCCTGCAGCAGCGCCTCCACGCACGCCGCCGACCCGCCCAGCTCTCCCGTCACCCACAGCTCCTGGCCGGGGCGCGCGCCGGAGCGCAGCACGGGGCGCGGCGCCTCGCCCACCACCGTCACGTCCACCACCAGCGGCCCCGGCGAGCGCGTCAGGTCGCCGCCCAGCAGCGCGCCGCCGCACGATTGCACCGCCTCGCGGCACCCCGCCATCACCCGCACCACGTAGTCGCCCGCGTCGTCCGGCGGCGCGGCCAGGGAGACCAGGATGCCGATGGGGCGCGCGGCCACGGCCGCCAGGTCGCTGAGCGCCGCCGCCGCCGCGCGCCAGCCGATCTCCTCCGGCGCCAGCCAGTCGCGCCGAAAGTGCACGTCCTCCACGCTCATGTCCGACGACAGCGCGATCCCGTCCCCCGCCACCACCGCGCAGTCGTCGCCGGGCCCCACGCGCACGTCCTCACGCTCGTCCTGCGGCTTCCCCGCCAGAAAGCGGCGGATCAGGTCGAACTCGCCGCCGGGCGCCAGGCGTACCGGCGCCTCGTCGTGCGGGCGGGGATGGACGGAGTTGTTGGCGCGCATGGTGGGATGAACATAGTGCGAAAGTGCGAAAGTGCGAGAGTGCGGGGGAACGGACGGCGGTTCTTGTGATGGTATGATGGTGTGATGGTGAACGGGTGAAGGGGTGAATGGGTGAACGGCGGGTCTCGCCCTGGCGACCCCGGGCTAAAGCCCGGGGCTGGAACTGCGATAAGCCCCGCCCTAGGCTCGCGGAGCTCGCCCGGCGGGGCTTCACCTGCTCGGGTGGGCAGGGGCCTGCGCGGCAAGCGAGCCACAGCGTGAATCCACACCCCGCATCAACGGCAACACGCCACAGGTAATTGTGACGTTTATACCCTCTCCCGCTTGCGGGAGAGGGTGCGAGCCTGAGCGAGCGGGTGAGGGCCCTTGACATCCCCACCCCTCCACCTCTACTGTATTAGTGTGACTAGTACACCAGTACAGATAACACACTCGTGCTGATCCGACTCGACGTCGCCGACGAACGGCCGCTGTACCAGCAGATCGTGGACGAGGTGCGCCGCGGGCTGGTGCTGGGCACGCTCTCGCCCGAAGACCCGCTCCCCTCCGTGCGCGCGCTCGCCACGGAGCTGCGGGTGAACCCCAACACCGTCCAGCAGGCGTACCGCGAGCTGGAGCGGGCGGGGATCATCTACACCCGCCGCGGGCAGGGGACGTTCGTCGCCTCGCCCGGCGGCGGCGAGCGCGACCAGCTGCTGCGCGACGTGGCCGAGCGCGCCCTCAAGGACGCGCGGCGCTACGGCATCGAACCCCACGAGCTGGCGGAGGCCGTCCTCCGCGCGGCCGACCTTGCCCCCTCCACCCCTTCTACCGGACTCGCGTCATGAGCTTTCCTGCCCTCCCCACGCGCCTGGACGGCGCCGAGCTGGCCATCCAGACCCGCGCCCTCTCCAAAAGCTACCCGCCCGACGTCATTGCCCTGAGCGGGCTGGACCTGCAGGTGCCCACGGGCACCGTGTACGTCCTGGTGGGCCCCAACGGCGCGGGAAAGAGCACCACCATGCGCATCCTGCTGGACCTGGTGCGTCCGGACCTCGGCACGGCGTCGGTGCTGGGGATCGACACGGCCGCGCACCCCGCGCGGGCCCGCGCACAGATCGGCTACGTCCCCGAGGTGGTGGACACGGCGTACGGATGGCTCACCGTGCGCGGGCTGCTGAAGCACCACGCGGCGTTCTACCATGCGTGGGACTGGTCGTACGCCGAGGCGCTGTGCAAACGGCTGGGGCTGCGGATGGACGAGCGGTTCCGCGCGCTCAGCAAGGGCGGCGCGCGGCGGGTGGCGCTGGTGACGGCGCTGGCGCACCGCCCGCCCGTCCTGCTGCTGGACGAGCCGACGGACGGGCTGGACCCGCTGGCCCGCGAGGACTTTACGGAAATGCTGATCGAGCACATGGCCGACGCGCCCACCACCATCCTGTGGAGCACGCACCACGTGCACGAGGCGGAGCGGATGGCCGACCACATGGGCGTGCTGCGCGACGGCCGGCTCCTTCTGCAGGCGCCGGTAGACGCGGTGCGCGCCGGGCTGCGCCGCTACGACGCGGTGGTGCCGGAGGGGTGGACGGGCGCGCCGGGGCTGAACGGCGACGTGCTGGTGCGCGTGGGCGCGGGCCGCGACATCACCTGGACGGTGTGGGGCGACGAGCGCCAGGTGGCGGAGCGGCTCACCGCCTCCGGCGCCACCGTGCGCCAGGCGGGCAGGCTCTCTCTCGAAGACGCCGCGCTGGCGCTGCTGCGCGCCGGGGAGGCCGCGTGAGCGCCGCCGCCCTGCGCGCCCCCGCGCGCTGGACGCAGGTGGCACGGGCGCACCTGGCGGCGAGCGCTCCGGCCGCGCTGCTGGGCCTGGCCGTGGTGGTGGCGTTCGCCTGGCCGGGACGCAAGAACATGCCGTCCGCCGTCGACGCCCCGTTCATCGAGGTGAGGGACATGGCCCAGCTGATGCTCTTCTTTCCCCTGCTGTACTGGCGTGGCCGGGGCGCCAGCCGCAGCCTGGACCAGGGGCTGCCCATGGACGACCTGCGCCAGGAGTGGATCCGCGCGGCGTGCGGAGCGCTGTGGTGCGTGCTCACCGTGGGTGCCGCGCTCGGCGCGCATGTGATCGGAGACACGCAGCTGCGGAGCGGGACGGTGACGTACGACCCGGGGCTGCCCCTTTCCATCCTGGGCACCGCGCTGGGCATGTACCTGCTGGGCGCCGCCGTGCTGGTGCGCACGGACCGCCCCGGGCGCACGCTCCTGCTCACCATGCTCCTGCTGGGCGTTCTGGCCACCCTCGGCGAGCCGCTGTCCCGCACCGTCCTGAGCACCCGGTCGCTGAGGGAGTACCGCCCCGGGGGCGAGCACGTGAGCGTTCCCGGATGGCTGCAGAGCACCCTGCTCACGCTCGCGGTGGGCGTGGGTGCCGTGTGGGTGT
>DASQBH010000594.1:0-6833 GCA_035635315.1 Longimicrobium sp. | reverse complement strand
TTGGGTTTCATACGGAGCAACGGAGGAACGGAGATCATGCTCCCTCTCCGTTGCTCCGTTGCTCCGTATGCCAATTCCTTTTCAATTCGGTATGAGGCAGGAAGCACGAGGGCGGCGCGAGAAAACTCCGCTGACTCCGCTGACTCCGCTGACTCCGCGTGAGGCTTTCCTCTTCTTTCTTCAGCAGCGGGGGCCGGGGTACGCGTTGGTGAAGTGGACGTGGCGCCTGCCGGGGCCTTCGCGCACGACGGCGAAGCCGATGTTGTACGAGCCGTCGGATGCGACTACGCGGATGGAGTCCAGCCCCGGCGCGCCCTCGGAGCCGTGCTGGCCCCACCAGGTGGTGTTGTCGGCGATGTAGCGAAAGTTGATGCAGTAGGTGGTCTCCGGCTCGATGGAAAAGCGCTCGCCCAGCCGCTCCACGTCCACCGCCAGCCACGCGCCGTCGATGCAGTGCACGGCGCTCCCCACCGTCCATCCCTCATCCCCCCAGTTGCCCACCGCCCGCGTGGGGTAATCGCACGCGCCGGGCATCCACAGCTCGTAGCGGTAGTAGATCCACCGCCCGTCCGTGCGCAGCCAGTCGTCCAGCTGCGTGATGGCGGAACCCGCCGGCGCCAGAGGAGGATGCAGCGCCGGTGGAGGGTCCGCCGGGTCGGGCTCCGGCGCCCAGACCCGCCCCAGCAGCGCGCCGCTGTTCCACAGCAGCGCCAGCAGCACCGCCACCCCCGCCACGCCCCCCCACGCCCAGTGCACCCGCGCGCGGACGGGCGGAGCGGGGTGATGGGCGGCGGGCTCCATCCGCGGCAGCGGGCGCGGACACGGACGCGGGGCGCGGAGGGTGGCGGGCTCCGGCCGAGGGAAGGCTGGCGAGGGCGACGCGGCGCGGCTGCGGAGCCGCTCCGCCAGTTCGGCCGTCTCCGGCTCGGGATCGGTCTCGAACTCGGCGGACAGCCAGGCGGCCAGGCGCTCGTAGTGCTGCAGGGCGCGCAGCCGGTGCCCCTGCGCGTTCCACGCGCGCATCATGCGGCGGTGCGCGGGCTCCGACGCGGGGTCCAGCTCCGTGGCGCGCTGCGCGGCCGCCAGCGCCCGGTCCCAGTCGCCGCGCGCCTCGGCGTCCACGCCCAGCCGGTCCAGCGCCGAAACGGCCACGGCCCGGAAATGCGCGCGCCGGCCTTCGGCCCAGGTCTCGAACGCCTCCGCCCCGGACCCGGGGTGAAAGCCGGCCAGGAACTCGCCGGCGCACAGTGCCAGCACGCCGTCATCCACCTCCGCGCCCGCGGCCTGCAGCAGCGAGGCCGCGTCGCACGGCAGTGTGGCGCGGCATCCGACCCGATCGTGTCCCACTTCCAGCACGCCGCCGCCCAGCCGCGCGCGCAGCCGCCCCAGCGCCTGCGTGAGCGAGTGGCGGGCGTTCTCCTCGCGGCTGTTGCCCCACAGCAGCCCGGCCAGCGCGCCGCGCGAGTGGCCGTGCTTTCCCTCCAGGCGCAGGTACACGAGCAGCGCCAGGTCCTTCTTGCGCAAGGGGATGGGCGTGCCGTTCCCCACCAGGGCGGGCGTGCCGAGCGTAACCAGGTGCACGTGCGGGACGCACGAAGGTGCCGGGTTGTTCATGAGGATGATCCATGATGGCTGCGGGGGGCGATCCAAGAACCACGGGAATTTGGGCGGAGCATTTTGTCCCCGGCGGGCGCCGGGATACCTGTGTTCTTGCATCGATCGTGCGAGGTGGGCCAATCCATCGGCACCGCGAACGCGGCGGGCGCCGTTCACTCCGGGCGCGCGCCGCCTCGAATCCGCGAGAAATAGTGCACAGAGGGACGGTGCGCGTCCCGGATGGGCCGCCGCGAACAATCTGTTTACCTCTCCCATTCCGCCGGTTGTGACGGCGCGTTATACTTGGTCGTCATCAACCCTGTCCAATCTTTTGCCATCCCTCGGCCGACGCTCGCCCTGCCGGTGCGAACGCCGCGGGATTCCGGGTCCCCCCAGGTTCCCAGGCACTCCCGTGATGCTGCTGCATGCGCCGTACGGCGCAGAGCTCGGCACGCTGCTCGCCGAAAACGACACGCCCGAAGCCGGCTTCGAGCGGCTGGCGTCGTTTGCCGCGCGGCTGCTGCAGGTCCCCGTCTCCGTGATCTCCCTCGTAGGCACCGACCGGCCGTTCAGCGCGGGCGAGGCCGGCGACGCGTGGCGCATGCGCCGCGAGGCGCCGCTGGCCCGCTCGCTGTGCGGCGTGGCCGTGAGCAGCGGCGAGCCGCTGGTGCTGAACGACGCCCGCGAGCACCCCGCCGTGCGCCGCAACCCCGCCGTGTGGCTGGGCGAGGTGGGGTACGCGGGGATCCCCTTTCGCCGCGCCGACGGCCGCGTGGTGGGCGCGCTGTGCGTGGCCGACGCCCGCCCCCGCGATTGGACGGCCGAGGAGGTGGACCTGCTGGCCTCGCTGGCGCGCTTTGCCGCGCTGCTGGTGTCACAGACCGAAGGCACGCCCGCCATGCAGCAGGCGCTGGCCCAGGCGGCGCAGAGCGCGCGCGGCAGCGTGAACCTGCGCATGCTGCGCAAGGCGGTGGAGACCATGCAGATGGGGGTCACCATCACCGACACGCGCGGCCGCATTCTGTACAGCAACCCCGCCGATGCGCGGATGCACGGCTACACTCCCGATGAGTTGGTCGGCCGGCACGCGCGGGTTTTCGCTCCGGAAGAGCACGCCCGGCCGCTGGACGCCGTGCGGCTGAACGACGTGGCCAGCTGGAGCCGCGAGACGGTGAACGTGCGCAAGGACGGATCGACCTTTCCCGTGCTGCTGCGCTCCGACGTGGTCCGCGACGCCGCGGGGCGCCCCGTGGCGCTGGTGACCTGCTGCGAGGACCTTACCCACCGCAAGCGGCTGGAGCGCGAGCTGCTGCGCAACGCCTTCTACGACCCCGTTACCGAGCTCCCCAACCGCGGGCTGCTGAACCACCGCCTGGACCTGGCCCTGGACGCCGCCCGGCGCGAGGGGAGCCGGTTCGCGGTGCTGGCCATCGAGCTGGACCGCATTCAGCTGGTGCACGACAGCCTGGGGCGCGCCGCGGGCGACGAGCTTCTGGTGGGGGCCGCGTCGCGGCTGCGCGAGTGCGCGCCGCCGGACGCCATGGTGGCGCACCTGGGCGGCGATCAGTTCGCCATCCTGCTGGACGGGGTGACGGGGGTGGGGGACGCCACGCGGGTGGCCACGTGCGTGCACCAGATGCTGGCGCAGCCGCTGCGCGCGGCGGGGCGCGAGGTGTTCAGCGGCGCCAGCGTGGGGATCGTGCTCAGCGGGCCGGCCTACGCGCAGGCCGAGGACGTGCTGCGCGACGCGGCCATCGCCATGATCCGCGCGCGGTCGGCGTCGCACGGGCAGTACCACGTGTTCGACCCCGCCATGCACGCCGAGGCCATGGCGCGGCTGCAGCTGGAGACGGACCTGCGGCGGGCGCTGGAGCGGGGCGAGCTGCGCGTGTTCTACCAGCCCATCATCCACCTGCAGACGGGGCGCATCGCGGGGTTTGAGGCGCTGGCCCGCTGGCAGCACCCGGAGCGCGGGCTCATCATGCCCGACGACTTCATCCCCATGGCCGAGGAAACGGGGCTCATCCTGCCCATCGGCCTGTGGGTGCTGGAGGAGGCGTGCCGTACGCTGCGCCGCTGGCAGGACCGGCCGGGGGGCGCGGGGCTCAAGATGGCCGTGAACCTTTCCGCGCGTCAGTTCTCGCAGCCGGACCTGGTGCGGCGGATCCGCGGGATCCTTACCCGGACGCAGATCACCCCGGGGACGCTGGAGCTGGAGATCACGGAGAGCGTGATCCTGCAGCACTCCACGTCGGTGATGGACACGCTGGGGCGCATCAAGGCGCTGGGGGTGCAGCTGCACGTGGACGACTTCGGCACCGGCTACTCGTCGCTCAGCTACCTGCACCGCCTGCCGCTGGACGCGCTCAAGATCGACCGCTCGTTCGTGAGCGGCGCCGACGCGGGAAGCCTGCAGATCGTGCGCACCATCGTGGCGATGGCGCAGGCGCTGGGGGTGTCGGTGGTGACGGAGGGGATCGAGACGGCCGAGCTGCTGGACGAGCTGCGGACGCTGCGCTGCGAGTACGGGCAGGGCTTCTTCTTCTGCCGCCCCGTGGCCGCCGAGGAGATCGAGACGCTGTTCGACACCGACCCCAGCTGGTAGGCACCGGAGGGACCTGTTTTCCGCATGGGGTTGTGTCGGGCGGATGATGCTGATTGCCGTGGAGTAGTTCGGTAACGCGCCGTCCGCCCGCGGGAGCGAATGAATTCGCCGCTGGGAAAACGCAAAGTCCGCCTGCGCGGACTCGGCGGCCCGGCAGTGTGCGGCGTCCCGAGCACCTGTGCGTCCGCAACCGGGAGAACACCGGATTGGATCCGCGATCGGAATAATCCGCGGCTACGCGTGACGGTTCGCGAGCCGCCGCACTTGCGGCTACAGTCCGCGCAGGCGGACTTTGCGTCCTTCCAGCGGCGAATTCATTCGCTCCTGGAGGGGCGTTCGCGTATGCGGGGATCAACGGTCCGGGGGATGACGATGAGCGAGCAGTTCGAGTACCGCGGGCGGTGGGCGCTGGTGACGGGGGCGTCGATGGGGATCGGCGAGGCGTTCGCGTGGGCACTGGCGGCGCGGGGGATGGACGTGGTGCTCTGCGCGCGCTCGGCGGATCGCCTGCAGGCGCTGGCGGCGGAGATCCAGGCGGAGCACGGCGTCCGCGCGGCGGTGGTCGCGGCGGACCTGGCCCGGCCGGGCGCGGCGGCGCGCGCGTGGGCGGAGGCGAGCCGCGAGCGCACCCTTCACCTGCTGGTGAACAACGCCGGCTTTGGGCTGCACGGCCGCTTCGACGAGCTGCCGGCGGACCGGCAGGGGGAGATGGTGGCCCTCAACTGCACGGCGCTGCTGGAGCTGGCCCACCTGGCGCTGGGCGAGATGCGGCCGCGCGGGTCCGGCGCCGTCGTCAACGTGGGCTCCGTGGCGGCGTTCCAGCCGGTGCCGATGAAGGCCGTCTACGCGGCCACCAAGGCGTTCGTCCTTTCGCTGACGCAGGCGCTGGTGGAGGAGAACCGCGGCACCGGCGTGCGCATCCTCTGCGTCTCGCCCGGGCCCACGCCGACGGGCTTTCAGGCGGTCGCGGGAACGCGCGTGCGCGAGGGGCAGGTGGGGGTGCTGCGCGCGGAAGAGGTGGTGGATGCCGCGCTGGCGGCGCTGGACGCGGGGCGGACGCACGTGGCGCCCGGCTTTGCGAACCGCGTCTCCACCGTTTTCGGGCGGATGCTGCCGCCGGGGATCGCCGCCCGCATCGCCCGCCGCGTCAACGCCTCGCGGTGATGCAGGGATCGCGATCATACCGCATCCGCACAGTTCATCCCGTCATCCATCCAGGAAAAGCGGGGGAGTACAGAGGGACAGACAAAAGCCAGAGATACAGAGGAAATCGGGTGTCCTCTGTATCTCTGGCTTTTGTCTGTTCCTCTGTACCCCCCGAAGTTGTTCCTGGCGACTCGGGATCAGAACGGGGAGGACGCGAAGACCTCCGTCCACATCTCACGGCAGAGGGCGATGGTGCGCACGTGGATGTCGACCGTGTCCTCCGTGTCGCGGGCGTAGCCTCCGGCCATGGCCACCGCCACGGGGACGCCGGCGTCGCGGCAGGCACCCAGGACCAGGCGGTCGCGCTCCAGCAGCCCCTCCTTGCTCATCCCCAGCCGCCCGAACCGGTCCTCGCGCCACGGGTCCGCGCCCGCCAGGTAGACGGCGAGGTCCGGGCGAAAGTCGTCCAGGATCTGCGGGACGTGCAGCTCCAGCGCGGCCAGAAAGACGTCGTCGCCGGCGCCGTCGGGAAGCTCCACGTCCAGCGACCCGCGCTCCTTGCGGAACGGAAAGTTCTTCGCGCCGTGGATGGAGAAGGTGAACACGGAGGGATCGGCGCGGAAGGCGGCGGCGGTGCCGTTGCCCTGGTGCACGTCGCAGTCCAGGACGGCCGCGCGGCCGATGCGCCCCTCGCGCTGCAGCACGCGGATGGCGACGGCGGCGTCGTTGAAGACGCAGAAGCCCTCGCCGTGGTCCGGAGCGGCGTGGTGCGTTCCGCCGGCCAGGTTCACCGCGATCCCCCACCCGCGCTCCGCCGCCTCGTCCAGCGCCGTGCGCGCCGCGGCAATGGTCGCGCCCGAGGAGCGGCGGGAGCGCTCGATCATCTCCGGGCTCCACGGAAAGCCGATCCGCCGCTGCTCCAGCGGGGTCAGCGTGCCGTCGCGGGCGGCGGCCAGGTACGCCGGCTCGTGCACCAGCGCCAGCTCGTCCCACGCCGCGGCGGGGGGCTCCGCCAGCTCGTCCGGGCGCAGCACGCCCTCCGCCAGGCAGCGCTCGCGCAGCCGGGCGTACTTTATCATCGGGAAACGGTGTCCCACCGGCAGCGGCAGGACGTAGCGGTCGGTGTAGAACGCGCGCACCGCTCAGCCCCGGGGCGCGGCGCGGGTCACGGAATCCCGGCTACCTTGTGCGTCTGCACCGACATACGCCAGGGCGGGCCCAGCTCCATCACCGCCGCGATGGTCTCCCCGTAGTTTGGCCCGCCCAGCACGGGAACGTCCACCGGCTGCAGAAAGTACTGCCCGAAGCGCGTCCCTTCCGCGATCCGCCGCACCGCATCCACGTCCGGCGTGATCCCCGGCGCGGACGATCCGGTGAAGAGGAGCTTGAGCTCGTCCCCTTCCTTCTGCGCGAACTCCGGCTGCTTGGGCGAGATGGTGAGCCAGTCCACCAGCGAGCGGTCCACCGGCCGCGAGCCGTTGCTCTC
>DASQBH010000593.1:0-2842 GCA_035635315.1 Longimicrobium sp. | reverse complement strand
GCGGCAGCACCTCTCGCGCGTCGCGATGGTAGGCGCGGCGCACGTCCGCGCTACGGGCGTGCCGGCGGCCGCGGCAGCGCGGTGGGCGGGATGAGGTTGTTCAGCCGCATGTAGTTCGCGAGCTGGCTGTAGTGGTCCGCCATGTCCACCACGTGGCCCAGCACCATGCCGGCGCGCGTCACCTGCCGGGACTGGCCGCGGAACGTGAGGGTGACCTGGTCGGCCAGGTTGGCATCGTTGAGCTGCGCGAACGCGCTCTCGCAGAACGCGAACGACGCGTTGAGCCTTGCCATCAGCCTGTCCTTGGGCCAGGTGGCCTTTACCGAGTCGGCGGTGGCGGTGTCCTCCACCGCCTGCTCCGCCTTCATGTCGCCGAACGCGTTGCAGAACAGGTAGTTGTCGGTCGCCAGGTGCTGGGCGATGTAGCCGATGGTCTGCTGCGCGGGCGTCGGCTTGTAGCTGAACAGCCGCTCCGGGATGGAGTCGAACGCCTGGGCCAGGTTCCGCTGCAGGGCCATGGTCCGCCCCTGGAACACCGTGGTGATGGGGTTCGCCGGCGGGGCGGCGGGCGGCTGCTGCTGGGCGGCGGCGTTCGCGGGCAGGGCCAGCGCCAGGACGAGGAGCACGGAGAAGGTTTTCATAGGTCCTCTGGGAGGAGGGTGGGGAGTCGTCGTGATAATTAGCCACGCGGCAGACCTGCGCAACCGTGCCGATTTGCGCATCTGCGGCGGCCCCCTCTCCACGTCGCGCTCGCAGGGACGCGGCGGCGCGGCCCGGCGCGCTCGACCGCGGCCTCCGTGGATGCAAACCGGCCCCGGCGAACTTCTCGCCGGGGCCGGCCCTTTGTCACTCACTGCCTTCGCGTGTCAGTCCCGGACGCAGCTGCACTTGCAGTTGTTCGGGTCGGGGGTGCAGTCGCAGCACGCGTGGAAGCCCTCGATGCAGAGGATCTGGCAGGTGGAGTTGCTGCAGTCGGTGCTCCCGTCGCCGGGGCACCCGGGCGGCGCCCCGGCCACCTTTGCCGCGCCGTCCCTGGCGGCGCCCCCGCAGCTCGCCAGCACGCGCTGCATCGTGGCCGCGGAGAGCCCCGCCGCGCCGATGCGCACCTCGCCGGTCTTCAGCGCGATCCCGCGCCCCGTCCAGCGCTCGCCGACCTGCTTGCCGCCCAGGAACGACGACGCGGCGGGGGAGAGCGCCTCCCGCCCGGCAAGGAAGAGCCCCACCGCCGGGCTGCCGTCCGCCGGCGCCACCAGGATGCTCCCGTTGTCCAGCATGACGCGCGCGCCGGTATAGCGGAGCACGCCGTTCCCCAGGGGCGCCCCTTCGCGCTGCAGGACGAAGACGCGGTCGGCGATTCCGTCCGCGGCCTCGCCTCTGGTGCCGCCGTCCACAACGACCACCACGCTCGGGCTGGTGGCGGAGTGCTGCACCACCACGTCCCCGGTGCGGACCTCCCGCCGCGGCGGCGGCGGGGCGCCTCCACCGTCGTTCGACCGGACCGCCGCGTTCGCGCCGGCCGCTCCGGCCAGCCCCAGCGCTGCGAGGAAAAGAATGGCGGGTCTCCTCATGGTGTCCTCCTGGGATACAGGTGGGAGAGAGGAAAAAACAGCGGCTTCTGGCTGCTGCAACATTCCAGCCCGAACTCCCCAAAGGGCGCGATGTGGACGGGTGTGCGGCACCCTGTTCCGCGCCGATGCCGCTACGATCCGCAAGATTAGTCATACCGTTACCGCTTGGCGCGTTATCGAGAGGTCCAATAAATTCATTCGCAATCCTCCATCGCCCCCACACCACCTTGAGAGCAACCACCATGTCTGCCGCGCGCCGCTCCGGCGCAATCCTCGCCCTTGCAGTCCTGGCCGCTTGCAACGAATCCACCGCGCCGCCGGCGGAGGAGGCAGCGTTCGCCGCGCCGATCACGGGGACGCCGATGGCGGACGTGTTCTATGGTGCGTACATCGACAAAGACCCCGGGGACGGCGTGCGGGACTGGGCGTGCGGCGGCAAGTCGTACGACGGCCACAAGGGTGTCGACATCCTGCTGCGCAACTTCCGGGTGCAGGACCAGGGCGTTCCGGCCCTCGCCGCGGCGGAGGGGGTCGTGACCGGGATCAGCGATGGGCATCCCGATCGCAACACCACGTGGGACGACGGTGGCGGCTTTGGGAATCACGTCGTGATCTCGCACCCCGGCGGGTTGAGCACCATCTACGGCCACCTCCGCCGCGGCTCCATCGCTGTCACGCAGGGGGAGCGGGTGGGGCAGGGTGCGGTGCTGGGGCTGGTGGGGAGCTCGGGAAGGTCCAACTGGCCGCACCTGCACTTCGAGGTGCGCAGGGACGGCGCCGTGGTCGAGCCCTTCACGGGCCCGTGCTCGGCGACCACGGAAAGCCTGTGGGCGGACCAGCTCGCCTACCAGGACTCGTTCATGGTGACGGACGCCGGGCTGACCGACCAGGTGGTTACGCAGGCCGTGCTGCTGGAACGGCCGCCCACCGTTCGCGCCTATCCGCTGGATGCCGCCGGCTTCCGGTTCTGGCTGCAGCTTGCCAACCAGCGGCCGGGCACGGTGCGGTTCGAGCTGCGTGCACCGGGAGGGGCAACCGGCGACGTGGTGCTGCTGCCGGTCGGCGCTTCGTTCAGCATGCGCTACCTGGTGCTGGACGTCCCCGTGCACGGCGCGCTCACCCAGGCCGGCGCGTGGGAGATCCAGGCGTACCAGGGCAACCAGCTCATCTGGACCGAACCCTTCACGCTGCTGGCCGCGACGGCTCCCGCCGGGCCGGCCGGTACACCGTCCCTGTCTCGTCCGCCCCGCCTGGAAGCGCGGGTGATCGACCAG
>DASQBH010000592.1:0-6220 GCA_035635315.1 Longimicrobium sp. | reverse complement strand
CTGGAACGGCGTCACCGAGATCCACGGCAGCGGCACCGACGACGTGTGGGCTGGGGGCGGCGGCTACGGCGACATCCACCACTTCGACGGGCGGCGGTGGAGCAAGGTGCCCGCCATCAACGAGAACTGGAGCAACGTCTGGGCGCAGGCCCCCGACAACGCCTACGTGGTGGGCGGCGCCTTTGGCAACGTGATCCGCTGGAACGGCACGGGGTGGGAGCCGCAGTTCTCCCGCGTCTACGGCCGCGCGTTCTGGGACGTGTGGGGCTTCGATGAGGACGATGTGTACCTCACAGGCGGCTGGTGGAACACGGCCGCCCAGCGCTACGACGGCTTTGTCTGGCACTGGAACGGCACCGCGTGGGACAGCACGGCCATGGCGCCGGGCCGCGCCGTGGGGACGATCTGGGGCACGTCGCCCACCAACCTGTACGGGCTCTCCGGCGGCAACACCGTCCTGCGCTACGACGGCACCTCGTGGACGCAGGTGGCGGGGGGCGCCAGCACCCCCGGCCTGCGCGAGATCTGGGGGACGGGCCCCGACGACATCTGGGTGGTGGGGGGCGGATACCACGGCGGCGGCCCGGAAAGCACCGTGCTGCACTGGGACGGCGTGGCGTGGGCGGAAGTGCAGACGGGCGGGCTGCGGACCGTGAACGGCGTCTTCTCGCCCAACCCCGACAAGGTGTACCTGGTGGGCTACCAGGGGATGATCCACCGGCGCTCCGGCGGCCAGTGGGCGGCCGAGTCCAGCGGCCAGCCGCGGCTCATCGCCGGCGTGGCGGCGGTGTCGGAGAGCGACGTGATCACCGCGGAGTGCGGCGGCCTCAAGCGCAACACGGGCCCCGGCGGCGCCTGGCAGACGATCTACGCCACGGACGACTGCCTGGAGAAGGTGTGGGTCACCCCCGGCGCGTCACAGATCTTTGCCGTGGGCAACGGGGTGGGTGAGTGGGGCCGCGGCATGGGCGTCATTGTGCGCTGGGACGGGTCGCAGTGGACCCGCACCCTGTTCCCCAACGTCACCTACCTGCACGGCGTGTGGGGGCTGGACTCCACCCACGTGTATGCCGTGGGCTGGGGCGACGAGATGGGGATGCAGGTGCCGCGGCTGTACCAGTGGGACGGCGCCGCGTGGACGGAGATCAGCACCGGCCAGGCCAGCGGCCAGCTGTGGGGCGTGTGGGGCACCTCGCCCGACGACCTGTGGGTGGTGGGCCACATGGTGCTGCACTGGGACGGGCAGACGTGGAGCCGACAGTACGTGCACGAGTGGTCCGACGGCTGGACGGACGTGTGGGGCACCGGCCCTGACAACGTGTTCCTGGCCGGCGGCCGGGTGGCCCACTGGAACGGCACCCAGTGGACCAGCTTCTATCCGCACCTCAACTACCAGGGCTCCGGCGTGTGGGGAAGCGGCCCGGGGGACGTGTACGTGGTGGGCACGCGCACCCTGCACTACAACGGCAGCGCGTGGACGGAGATGAACATCGAGACCGGCTCCGGCCTGTCCGACATCGGCGGCGTCTCGGCGCGGCACGTCTGGGCCGTGGGCGCCGGCGGCGCCGTGATGCGCGGCCGGCGGTAGGAAAGAATCACGCGGAGGACGCGGAGGAACGGATGAGTCGCGGAGGGAGCTTCCTCCGCGGCTCTCTTTTTCGGCTCTTCGTCGATCTGGCTGCAGGGGAGCCGAGTGAATCGTGCACCGACGGTGTTCAGCCGTCGTTCGGCGGCATTCCCGAAGCCGGCCGGAGTGCTTCCCCGTTTCGGGTTGGACATCGGGCGTGGAACGTCGGGTTGCGCGGATGGTGCGGATGCAGTGAGGGGCCATCCGCGTTTTTTTGAGCGGCCCCCTCATCCTCATCCTATCATCAGCCGGCGGGGATGCGTGCCGAAAGCGCACCGGACCCAGCCTCCACGAACACCTGATGCGCGATCTTGAAAAGTCTCGGAGGTCCGAGAGAGCCGGCGCGTTCCCGCCGCGGTCGTGCGAGGATGAGGGCTCACGGGATCGCGCATCAGGTGAAGCCGGGATGGTGGGTTGCGGGGCGCTGTGGAGACAATGGGGTTTCTGAAAAAATGCGGATGGCCCCCTGCCGCGCTTCCATCCGGCTGCCGTTCCCGACGTCCCCAGGGAAGCTCCGTGCGCCCCGCCACGTCCGACGTACGGGACACAGGTATTGCACGTGGTGAGCTCGCTACGGTCTCCGGTGATGCGCGGCGTGCAGCCAATCCACGATGAACCTCTTTTCCTCCGCGTCCTCCGCGTGATGCTGTTCCGTCACCCCAGGCGCGGCAGGTGCCTGGCCGTGAGCGCCTCCAGCCAGCCGTGGATGCCGCCGTTGGTGGCCAGCACGCGGCCCGTGTGCAGCGGCGGGTCCGCATCGCCGGGCCAGCCGGTCACGCGGCCGCCGGCCTCGGTCACCAGCAGCATGCCGGCCGCCACGTCCCACGGTGCCAGGCCGATCTCGAAGAACCCCTCCACCCGCCCCGCCGCTACGAACGCCAGGTCCAGCGCCGCGCTCCCCGCCCGCCGCACGTCGCGGGTGCCGCGCACGGCGTCGGCCACCAGCAGCATGTAGGCGTCCAACTCGCCCTTGCCGCGCTTGAAAGGAAAGCCGGTCGCCAGCAGCGCGCGGCCGGGGTCGTCCGTCTCCGTGACGCGGATCCGCTCCCCGTTCATCCAGGCGCCGCCGCCGCGGGTGGCGTGGTACACCTCGCCCAGCAGCGGCGCGTGGATGACCGCCGCCGCGAGCCCCCGCTCGTCCGCGAAGCCGATGCTGGCGCAGACGAACGGGTGCCCGTGGATGAAGTTGGTCGTCCCGTCGATGGGGTCCACGTACCACCGCCGCCCCGCGTGCACCCGCTCCGACGAAAGCTCCTCGCCGATGATGCGGTCGTCGGGAAAGCGCCCGCGGATCACGGCGGCGATGGCGCGCTCGGCCGCCTCGTCCACCGCCGTAACCAGGTCCGCGCGACCCTTCTCGCGCACCTCGTCGGCCCCGCCGCGGGCGCGGATGAGCTCCGCCGCGGCGGCCGCGGCCCGCAGCCCCGTTTCCAGCTCCGCCGCGAACGGCGCCGTCTCATCCCTCATCCTTTACACCATCATTACAGGTGGCCCGGAACTCGGCGCCTGTCCGGGCGGTACGCAGAGCGCCCAATGCGCCGCCCTGCGCGGCGGTGGCGCGGGGCGGCGGCAACCTGTACATTGCGCCGTCCGCACGCAAGAAAAACCCGGCACCCACTTGCAGCCACCCCCGCGGCTCCCTGCCGCGGACGCGCGCATCCATGCGCGCGCCGGCCAACCCCGACCCTTTCGACCCGCATGAGCAAGCACCCAGCCCAGGCGTACGCAGGCGGCGGCGGAACCCCGCACGCGGCTTCGCAGGACACCGGATTCTTCGGCCACCCGCGCGGCCTGTCGACGCTGTTCTTTACCGAGATGTGGGAGCGCTTCTCGTACTACGGGCTGCGCCCCCTGCTGGTGCTGTTCATGGCCTCGTCGCTGGCCCAGGGCGGCTTTGGCTTCGACCGCGGGCAGGCCTCGGCCATCGTGGGCATCTACGGGTCGCTGGTGTACCTGGCCTCGCTTCCCGGCGGGTGGGTGGCGGACCGGCTGCTGGGGCTGCGGCGCGCCATCTGGTGGGGCGCCGTGCTCATCACCGCCGGCCACTTCTCCATCGGCCTGTCGGGCTTCGCGGGGCAGGGCACGGCCGGCAAGGTGTGCTTCTTCCTGGGACTGCTGCTCATCGTCTGCGGCACGGGGCTGCTCAAGCCCAACATCAGCGCCATCGTGGGCGACCTCTACCCCGAGGGCGGCGCCCGGCGCGACGCGGGCTTCTCCATCTTCTACATGGGCATCAACCTGGGCGCCTTCGCCGGCCAGCTCATCACCGGCTTCCTGGGTGAGCGCATCGGCTGGCACTACGGGTTCGGCGCGGCGGGCGTGGGCATGCTGGCGGGGCTCATCATCTACACCATGCGCGCCCAGAGCACCCTGGGCGACCTGGGCGAAAAGCCCACGCTGCACCCCGACCCGGCCGTTCAGGCGCGGCAGGAGGGGCAGATCAAGATGATCCTGGCGGGGATCGCCGGCGTCATCGCGCTGGTCTTCATCCTGGCGGCGCTGGGGATGATCTCGCTGGACGCGCAGGTGATCGGCGGGTACATGACCTTCGTGCTGGTGGGGACGGCGGTGGTCTACTTTGCCTACATCTTCGCGCTCGGCGGGCTGGACCGCGGCGAGAAGAAGCGGGTGGCGGTGATCGTGGTGCTGTTCGTGTTCGCGGCCATCTTCTGGTCGGCGTTCGAGCAGGCGCCCACCTCGCTCAACCTGTTCGCGGCCGACTTCACCGACCGCACCATCGGCGGCTTCGAGATGCCCGCCACCTGGTTCCAGTCCATCAACTCGGCGTTCGTCATCCTGCTGGCGCCCGTGTTCGCGGCGCTGTGGGTGACGCTGGCCCGCAACCGCGGCGACCTGTCGAGCCCGGCCAAGTTCTCGGCGGGCCTGTTCTTCGCCGGCCTGGGCTTTCTGCTGATGATCTTCGCCGCCAACCGCGTGGTGGCCGGCGGGGGGAACGTGCTGGTGTCGCCCTGGTGGCTGGTGGGGAGCTACTTCTTTCAGACCGTCGGCGAGCTGTGCCTGAGCCCGGTGGGGCTGAGCTCCATGACCAAGCTGTCGCCGCGCAAGTTCGTGGGGCAGATGATGGGGATCTGGTTCCTGGCCTCGTCGGTGGGCACGCTGATCGGCGGCCTGGTGGGCGGCCACGTGGACCCGGAGAAGCTGGAGCAGATGCCGCGGCTGTTCACCACCACCACGCTGTCGCTGATGGTGGCCGCCGCCGTGCTGGCCGCCCTCATCGTCCCCATCCGCCGCATGATGCAGGAAAGGCCCGCGAACAACTGAGTCACGGTGGGCGAAGACGGAAACGCCGGGCGCATGTGCGCCCGGCGTTTTTTTAGCCAGCGGAAAATCGGCTCAGCGCCGGGCGCGCCGCCTCTTTCGGCCGGCGGAGTGCGGGGCGATGGGGATGAAGGGCACCTGCGGGCGCGCCGCGGCCTCTACCGCCTCCGTGCCCAGCCGGCCCAGTCCTCGCCAGGCAAAGACGATGATGGCAAGCAGGCCCAGCATGAAGGTGACGATCTGGATGCCGCCGAAGAGCCGGGCGTTTTCGGGGACGGTGTCCAGCACCCCGAACCGCCCGTCCGGAGGCACCAGCGCGCCGGTGATAGCCATCATCTGCAGCACGCCGAAGATGACCGAGACCAGGCAGAGCACCCACGCCACCTTCACGGCCAGCCGCCCCCGTTCGGGGATGCCCTGGAACAGCTCGCGGGCAAAGGTCACCGACAGCGCGATGACCCCGGTGGCAAGGGTGATGAGCTCCGACGATAGGTCCCGCACCAGTTCGAAGCCCAGCTTTACCCGCTCCACGTCGTCCAGCATGGCGGCCCCTCAGCAGAACGGGTAGAGCGGGCACAGGCCCCGCAGTGCGGCCGCCGCCTCTTCGGCCGTCACCGTGCCGTCGTCTCCGGCGGCCAGAGCTACGGCGCCAGCAAGGCGGATGGTGGATTCAAAGACCTCGCTGGGCGGACGGAGGCCGGCCTGCGTGGAGTCCGCTTCCCAGGCGCGGATGGCCTCGGCGGCGGCGCGGGTGTGCGTGTCCATTCGGGCTGCGGCGTCCGGAGCCAGTTGCACCAGCGCCTCCTCGAAGACGAACTGCGGAACGGCTGCGAGCAGCTCGGCCGCGGAGCCCTGCTCCCCGCTAACCGGCTGGATCGCCGCCCGGCTGTTCTCGTCGAAGAAGGCCCGCAGGTGCCGCTGCGCCACGTCCACGCGCGCCGCGCGCTCCTCGGCCGAGACCACTCGCTCCCGGGCCGACGCCGGTGCCGGTGCCGTTGGCGGGGTCGGCCGCGTCTGTGCCGCCGCGGCCCCGCCCGTGCCGGCGGCGGGGGCGCACCCCGGTGCCACGACCGCCACCATGAACAGCAGCCACCCCGCCCCTGTGGACCATCGCATGAAGCCACCTCCTCTGAAACACGCCGGGCAACGCTCGACCCTGGTCCGGTGCCGCGCCTGACACTTTTCGTCCCCTGCCCGTCGGAGAGATTGGGCCGCCGTCCGTGAATCGACAAGCAAACGTTTGTGCCCCTCGTCCCCCTTGTCCCCCTGTCCCCCGCTCACCCGTTCACCCGTTCACCCGTTCACCCGTTCACC
>DASQBH010000591.1:0-2253 GCA_035635315.1 Longimicrobium sp. | reverse complement strand
CAGCAACCGCTGCACGGCCGACGGCATGCTGCGGGTGCTGCGCAAGATCGAGGAGGGGCGCGCCTTCAGCCGCGAGGCGTCGGAGCAGATGCTGGAGATCCTGCACGCGCAGGAGTTCCGCGGCGGCATTCCCGCGCGCCTGCCGGAGGGGGTTCGGGTGGCCAACAAGACGGGGGAGATCAGCACGGTGGCCCACGACGCGGGGATCGTGTACGTGCCCAAACGCAAGCCGTACGCGCTGGTGGTGCTTACGGAATGGGATGCGCAGAAGACCGGCGGCCGCAGCGACACCATCGCCCGCATCTCACGCGCGGTGTTCGACCAGCTGACCGGGGGCGGGGGCTGATGCCGGGGCTGAACGATCTGAAGGTGGTGGACGGCCTGAAGCTTTCCGACACGGCGCGGCGGGTCCTGCGGCCGGGGGAGCTGGTGCGGGGGCGCGACGGCTTTACCCGGCGGCTGCCGCGGTGGTTCTACCAGATCCCGTCGTGGGACATGGCGCTGGAGACCAGCCTTACGCCGCACTTCAAGCTGTGGGAGTTCATCGACATCGACTTTCGCGAGCACAAGATGCTGCGCGCCGAGAAGCTGCGGTACGTGCCGCTGGCGGTGACGCTGCTGGCGGCCGCCATGCAGGCGTTCCGGCAGGAGGTGAACACCTACGTGCACATCTCGGCCAACGGCGGCTACCGCTCTCCCGCGCACCAGCTGAGCCGCGGCGCCTCGGTGCACTGCTGGGGGACCGCCGTGCACCTGTACCGGGTGGGCGACGACTGGCTGGACAACGAGTTCAACATCAACCGCTACGCCGAGATCGCGTGCCGGGTGTTTCCCGCGTTCCGGGCGCTCCCGTTCGGCAGGGGCCCGGGCAGGACCGAAGACCACCTGCACCTGGACCTTGGATACGTAACGGTGGTGCCGCACGGAAAAGGTGATGAAGAGCCGGACGACCATGCACAGCCGCTTCCCGGTGGAAGCGCGACGGCAAAGCAGAGCGGGAAGAGGGGGGAATGATGCCTGATCCCAAGAAGGGCGGCGGCGAGCGCGCACTCGGCGGCGGCGGAAGACTGGCGCTGGCCGCCATGGGGATGGAGGCGGAGTTCTCCGTGACCCTGGACGGACAGCCGGTACGCCCCGAAGACGTGTTCGGCTCGCCGCGGGCGTTCGTGCGCGGCAACCTGATGCACCGGCAGGGCACCAGCTACCACCTGCCCACGGGCGGGGCGGTGTACTTCGACACGGGCGTCATCGAGGTGGCCACGCCGGTCATCGAGATCGAGCGGGGCGCCGCGGCGCGCACCGGGCGCTCGCTGTGGGAAAGCATCCTGTACATCCGCGAGCAGCTGGACGACTGGGAGGCGCGCGCCGGCAAGGAGATCCGCCTGACCGGCTTCAGCACGCACTACAACGTGAGCTTCGAGCTGCCGCTGGAGGAGCAGGGGCGCAGCCGCACGGTCAAGAAGCTGGCGCTGCTCCTCTCCTACATCCTCCCGGTTCCGGTGATGCTGCTGGCCACCAACCGGCGCTCCACGGGCGTGGGCGTGCGGCCGCGCGGCGACCGCATCGAGATCACGGCGGACTTTACCCCCAGCGCGTCGCTCATGATCGCCACGGGCACGCTCATTGTGGGGATCGTGCGCGAGGTGATGACGTGGCCCTCGTTCGAGCTGGAGATGCTCGCCGAGAAGGGGATCCCCGTCATTGCCGGCTACCGGCCCGTGAAGCACACGTCGCGCAAGGGATGGCTGGCGAAGGACGCGAGCTATCCGCGCAACCCGTTCACGGCCGACGTGGACGACGCGGCGTGGGGGACGACGGACGGGCGGGAGCTGAGCCTGCGCAGCATCGCGGGGCTCATCGTCAAGCACTTCTGGCACCCCATCCGCCGCGTGAGCGACCCGTGGACCTTCCGGCTCATCGGCTCGGTGATGCGGGGGCGGGCGCCCAGCCTGCTGGACCTGGACGACCGGCCGCCGGAGTACGAGGACGTGGGCCGGCTGTGCACCTGGGACAACCTGTTCCCCGAGAGCGAGCTGAGCCGCAGCCGCTACGAGCGCGTGCTCATCCGCGCCATCAGCGGGCAAAAGCTGACCATGCACGGCCGCCGCTTTACCCCCACGGGGATGAAGGGCTGGTCCGCCGTCGTCTTTCGCGCCGACGACGACCGCTCGCGCCACGTGTTCTCCATCGACTACCTGCTGAACCACCTGCGGGACTGGGAGCGGCCGAGGTCGCGCGGCGGCTGAGAAAAGA
>DASQBH010000590.1:0-2067 GCA_035635315.1 Longimicrobium sp. | reverse complement strand
GACCATGCGGCTGGGGATGGTGGGGCTGGGCAAGATGGGCGGCAACATGGCGCAGCGCCTTACGCGCGGCGGTCACGAGGTCGTCGTCCACGACCGCGACGAGGGGGTCACGCGCGCCATCGCGGAGGCGGCCGGCGCGCGGCCGGCCACGTCCCTGGACGAGCTGGTGGCGGGGCTCGACGCGCCCCGCGCCGTGTGGGTGATGGTGCCCGCCGGGCCGCCCACGGAGCAGGTGCTGCGCGACGTGGCGGACCGCATGCAGCCCGGCGACGTGCTGATCGACGGCGGCAACAGCAACTTCAAGGACACGCAGCGCCGCGCCCAGGAGCTGGCCGGCCGCGGCATCCGCCTGATCGACGCCGGCACCAGCGGCGGCATCTGGGGGCTGGAGAACGGCTACTGCCTGATGGTGGGCGGCGACGTGGACGCCGTCGGGATCTGCGAACCGGCGTTCCTCACCCTGGCGCCGCAGGACGGCTACGCGCACGTCGGTCCCAGCGGCGCGGGGCACTTTACCAAGATGGTGCACAACGGGATCGAGTACGGGCTCCTGCAGGCGTACGCGGAGGGATTCGAGATCCTGCACAAGTCGGGGATGGGGCTGGACCTGCGCCGCATCGCCGACCTGTGGAACCACGGCAGCGTCGTCCGCTCCTGGCTGCTGGAGCTGCTGGAGCGCGCCTACGCCACCGAAGGGCAGGAGCTGGAGCGCATCCGCGGCTGGGTGGCGGACAGCGGCGAGGGGCGGTGGACGGTGGAGACGGCGCTGGACCTGGACGTTCCCGCGCCCGTCATCACCCTCTCGCTGCTGCAGCGCTTCCGCTCGCGGCAGGAGGAGTCGTACGGCGCGCAGGTGATTGCCGCGCTGCGCAACCAGTTCGGCGGGCACGCGGTCAAGGAGAGCGCGCCGGAGGGGGAGGCGCCGCGATGAGCGACGAGCCCCGGCTTCCCGACGTCCCCCTGCCGCCCGCGACGGGGGAGACGCCGCTCCGCACGCCCATGGCCACCCCCTTCCAGCGCGTCCGCTGCCCCGATCCGCTGGTCCTGGTCATCTTCGGCGGCACGGGGGACCTGGCGCGGCGCAAGCTGATGCCGGCGCTGTGGAAGCTCAAGGCCGACGGGCTGCTGCCGGACGAGTTCTGCATCGTCGGCAACTCGCGCGAGGACATCGACGAAGCGGAGTACCGCGAGCGGATGCGCGGCGCGCTGGAGGAGTTCGCCGACGCGCCGGACGCGGGGGAGTGGGCGGAGTTCGAGAAGCACGTTTACTACGTCCACGGCTCCACGGATGACCCGCAGACCTTCATCACCCTCCGCGAGAAGCTGGAGGCGGCGGACGCGGAGCACGGGACGCGCGGCAACCGCCTGTTCTACCTGGCGCTGCCGCCCTCCGTCATCGCGCCCACGGCTGAGGGGCTGGGGCGCGCCGGGCTGGTGTGCGACGTGGAGTCGGAGTGCTGGACGCGCATCATCGTCGAAAAGCCGTTCGGCCACGACCTCAAGACCGCGCGTGAGCTGAACCAGGCGCTGCTCAAGGTGTTCGGCGAGCCGCAGATTTTTCGCATCGACCACTACCTGGGCAAGGAGACGCTGCAGAACCTGCTCATCTTCCGCTTCGCCAACATCATCTGGGAGCCGCTGTGGAGCCGCACCTACGTGGACCACGTGCAGATCACGGTGTCGGAAAGCGTGGGGGTTGAGGGGCGCGCCGGCTACTACGACACCAGCGGCGCCCTGCGCGACATGATCCAGAGCCACCTGCTGCAGATCCTGACGCTCGTCGCGATGGAGCCGCCGGCCAGCTACGACGCGGACTCCATCCGCAACGAGAAGGTCAAGGTGCTGCAGTCCATCCCCCTGCTGCAGGGAGACGCCGTCGCCGCCAACACCGTGCGGGGGCAGTACGCGGCCGGCGACGCGGAGGGCGAGGCGGCGCCGGGCTACAGGGACGAGGAGAAGGTGCCGGCGGATTCGCGGACGGAGACGTTCGCGGCCGTGCGGCTGATGGTGGACAACTGGCGGTGGGCCGGGGTGCCGTTCTACCTGCGGACGGGCAAGCGGCTGCCC
>DASQBH010000589.1:0-7427 GCA_035635315.1 Longimicrobium sp. | reverse complement strand
GGGGCTGCACGACGGCGTGTTCCTGTGCGACGCGCAGAACCGCGTGGTAGAAGCCACCGGGCGGATGCACGAGATGCTGGGCCATCCGCCCGGGGCGCTGCTGGGGACTCCCGTGGCCGACATGGTGGTGCCGGACGACCTGGCCGCCACGCCGCTGCGCCGCGAGGAGCTGGCCCGCGGGGGGATGCTCCTTTCCACGCGGACGGTGCGGCGGCGGGACGGCAGCGTGTTTCCCGCCGAGGTGGCGTCGGTAATGCTGGAGGACGGCCGGGTGGAGTGCGTGGTGCGCGACATCACCGAGCGCCGCCGGGCCGAGCGCGAGCGCGAGCTGCTGGTGGCCGCGGGAGAGGTGTTCGCCTCGTCGCTGGAGCCGCACGAGATGCTGCGCCGCATCGCCGCGCTGGCGGTGCCGGCGCACGCCGACTGGTGCATCATCGACGTGCTGTCGGAAGACGGCACCCTCGAGGTGGCCGAGTCCGCCGCCGCCGATCCCCGCAAGCACGACCTCCTTCGCGCCCTCCTGGAGCGCTATCCCCACAGCGACAGCCCGGAGCGGCACCCGGTGGGGCGTGTGCTGCAGTCCGGAGAGCCGGTGCTGGTGCCCGCGACCGATCCCGCCGCGCTGCGGCCGGTGGCGGCCGACGCGGAGCACCAGCGGCTCATCGACCAGCTGGACCCGCGCTCGTTCCTGGTGGTGCCGCTGGTTGCCCGGGGCCGCATCCTGGGGGCCATGACGCTGGCGGCGTCGGAAAGCGGCCGCGTGCTCGGCGCGCGCGACGTGGAGATCGCCGCCGACCTGGCGCGGCGCACGGCGCTGGAGGTGGAGAAGGGCCGGCTGGTGGAGCGGCTGCGCCACGCCCTGCAGGCCCGCGACCAGGTGTTGGCCTACGTTGCCCACGACGTGCGCAGCCCGCTGGGGGGGATCGGCCTGCTGGCGGAGATGCTGATCCGCGCGCCGGGAACGGAAGAGGAGCGGCGGCGCTCGCTGAACTCCATCCTGCAGGCCGCGCGGCAGATCGACCGCCTGATCCAGGACCTGCTGGACGCCAGCCGGCTGCAGGCGGGGCGGCTGCGGCTGCACGTCGCCGCCGAGGCGGTGGGTCCCGTCATCCGCGAGACCGTGCTGGTGCTGGGTCCCGCCGCGGGACAGGCGGGGGTCGAGCTTCGCCTGGACGTGCCGGAGCGGGTGCCGCCGGTGCTGGCGGACCGCGACCGGCTGCTGCAGGTGCTTTCCAACCTGCTGGGGAACGCCATCAAGTTCACCCCGCCCGGGGGCACCATCACCCTGGGCGTGCGGCCGGCGGAGGGGGAGATGCTCTTCTCCGTGTCCGACACGGGGCGGGGGATCGAGGCCGAGGACCTGCCGCGGCTCTTCGACCGCTTCTGGCAGGCGGAGCGCACCCGCGAGGGCGGCGCCGGGCTGGGGCTGGCCATCGCCCGGGGGCTGGTGGAGGCCCACGGGGGGCGCATCTGGGCCGAGAGCCGGCCGGGGGAGGGCAGCACCTTCTCCTTCACCCTTCCCCATGCCGGAGCTCCCGCCCTTCCCGTACCCGGGTTCCCCGTTCCCGCGCCCGCGCCGCCCGGACCCGCGGCGGCGCCCGCCCCCGCGCCCGCGCAGGCTCCCGGCCCCCCCGGTGAGCGGCTGCGCGTGCTGCTGGTGGACGACCATCCCGTGCTGCGGCGGGGGATGCGGGAGATGCTGTCGGCCATGGAGGAGGTGGAGGTGGTGGGGGAGGCCGGCACGGGGGACGAGGCGGTGCGGCTGGCGGAGGCGCAGCGCCCCGACGTGGTGGTGATGGACCTGGCGATGCCCGGGATGGACGGCGTGGAGGCCACGCGGCGCATCGTCGCGGCGCGCGAGGGGGTGCGGGTGCTCGCGCTTACGGCCGAGCCGGAGGAGGAGGTGCTGCCGCGGCTGCTGGAGGCGGGGGGGTGCGGGCTGGTGCGCAAGGCCACCGCCCATCGCGACCTGGTGCCGGCGCTGCGGGCGGTGGCGCGCGGGCAGCTGTACCTGGACCCGGCGGGAAGCCAGGTGGTGCTGCGCGGCTTTCGCGAGGCGATGGCGCGGGCGTTCCAGGACCCCCTGGCGTCGCTCTCGCCGCAGGAGCGCGAGGTGGCGGTGCTCACGGCGCGGGGCTTCACCTCGCGCGAGGTGGCCGGCCGGCTGCACATGGCCCCCAGGACGGTGGACAGCTACCGCTCGGGGGTGATGAAGAAGCTGGGGCTGGAGCACCGCGCCGAGCTGGTGCGGCTGCTGCTTCGCGCCGGCCTGCTGCGGGCTGAGTAGGCCCGCCGTCGCGCCCGGATCTCCCCGTGTGGGGAAGACCCGGTGGAGACGTCCCGACCTGGATCTACACGGTGAATCCCATCCCCGAAGCAGCCGCGGGGCGATCCTCTGGTCACGCGCAGACTCAGGTGCCAACGGAGGATTTGGCGGGGCGCACCCTCCGGAAATCAACGCTCTATTTCCGGATCCGTCATGGATCGCACCGGTAACTGCAGAAGGCGCTTCGTCGATGGGGTGGCAGGCGAGCCGACCGAGGGTGCCCCGACGCCGTCCAGCCGTCGTTCGGCGGCATTTCCGAAGCCGGCGAAGCGTTTTCCCGTTTCGGGTTGGACGTCGGGCGTTGAACGTCGGGTCGGGCGGAGGGTGGGGACGCAGTGAGGGGCCATGAGAAATTTTTTGAGGGATGCCCCTTATCCTCATCCCATCATCAGCCGTCGCCGATCCCCTGCCGGAAGCGCACCGGATCCAGCCTTCGCGAACACCTGATACGCGATCTGGCAAAGTCTGCGGTGCGCGAGAAGGCCGGCGGGTTCCCGCCGTGATCGTGCGAGGGGACGGTTCACGGGATCGCGCATCAGGTAAAGCCGGATGGCAGGCTGCGGAGCGCTCCGGAGGACGACGGGGTCCTGGAAAAAACGCGGATGGCCCCCTGCCGCGCTTTCATCCGGAGGAACCGAGCGTCTGCAGGCGCTGAATACAAACTCGCGATTCAGTGATCTCGCGCGGATCTGTCATTTCGATGGAGCGCGGCGCAGAACCTTCCGTGCTACGGAACGCGACGCGCGACTGATACCAGACGCATTGATTCACTGTGCACGGGCGAAGCGATGACTTCCTGAGGGAGCGCCGCGACGTACCGTCGTTCACCCCGCACTCCGCGCGCGACCGAAGGACCTCCTTTCCGAACCTCGGGGCCGGCTCCGGAGCATGGAGCCAGCCTCGCGGTCTTGCTGGCAAGGTCCTTCGGTCGCGCGCAGGCGAATCGAGGTCCGGATGGTTCCGTGCGGCGCTCCCTCAGGAAGTCAGCCTCGGAATGCACACGAGATTCTGAGAATCGGTATGGGAGATCTACTCTCCGCCTCCTGGAGCCCTGTCGCGACACCCCGCATCGGCCCTGTCCAGCGGTTATAACCCCCGCGCCGGCTCTTTTCGCGATTTCGTCCCCTCGTGACAGCCTTCGCGACGCGCGGCGCGTCACCTCACCTGGCAGGCCCGGACCACGAGGCCTCCACGGGGGTGCCGGTGAGCGCGGCATGCTTCTCCTCCGCCATCTCCAGCTCGGACGAGGTCGCCCTCGGGGGTGCGACCAGGACGGGGCAGGCGGCGCCGCGCAGCAGCCGCGTCGAGGTGCTCCCCAGCAGCATCCGCGTGAAGAAGCCGTGACCGTGGCTTCCGGCGGCCAGCAGTCCGGCGCCCGTGTCGCGGACCAGCTGGAGCACGCTCTGCGTCGGATCGCCGGTCGCGAGGTGCGTGCGTGGCTCCACGCCCGCTTCCCGGCGCAGTTCGTCCCCGAGCTCTTCCAGGCGCGCGGCGGCCTGCGTGCGGCGATCTCCCATCCAGTCGCCGCCGATCCTCATTTCGCCGGGCGCGACCCAGGTGGTGTGCAGCAGGTGCAGGGTGCTACCGGCTCCCAGCAGGCGTGCGGCCGTCTTTGCGGCGTCGCGGCTGTACTCGCTGAAGTCGACGGCCGCTACGGCGCACCGGGGCAGCGTACCGGCCCCGGGGGGGACGGCCAGCACCGGCACCCGCGCCATCCGGATCACGTACAGCGAGGTTTCCGTGCCGCGCAGCCGCGTCCCCACCCCGTGCTCTCCCGCGCCGAGCACGACGAGCCCGTCGCCGTGCTCCCGGGCGAAGGTGCTGATGGTGAGGGACACCTGGCCCACGTTCACCTGCGGCTCGACTTCGGCGAGGGGCCCTCCGACCTGCCGCAGCTGCTGGCGCACTCGATCCCGGTACCTGTCCATCGATGGCTGGGCCGCCAGTGCCATCTCGTACGAAATCGAGTAGAGGGTGATCCCCTCCGCGAAGACCGTGGAGATCACGGCGAGCACGTCCACGGGGCAGCCGTCGCGCTGGGCCAGGGCACCGGCGAAGCGCAGGGCACCCAGCGCGCCGTCGCCCGCGTGCGTGCAGGCCAGGATGCGTCCGTTCATGATGCACTCCTCTGGTGGTGGAAAGCGGCCGGCTCGCGCCCACGGACCCGCCGCAGGATCTCCTCGGGGAAAACCACGTAGTCCACCGCGCCGGTGCGATGGCGGCGGCGGGCATCCCGGTCTGCCGCGCGCCGGCGGGGTCCCGCGCGATCACCACGCCACCCATCCCCTTTTCTGCTGCGAGCGAGGAGGAGGACGGCGGGCAGCGAGCCGATGACGGCCCCCTTCACACGGCCGCCGGCTCCGGGATCACGATCTCCAGCGTGTTGCGCACGGTGGTCACGCCGGGCGCGGGGGTCACCTCGCGGCCGACGACCGGCCGTCACACCGCGGCTGCGGCCGGCTCGACCATCGAGCGGGCGAGCTGGGCACGCACCTCGTGGTCGGAGGTCTGCGGGAACGAGCGGTACCAGCCGCCCACGGACCCCAGGTACTCCGGCTCACGTACGCACACCACCTCGTCCGCCGCCTGGCGCAGCGCGCGGCAGGTGGAGGCGGGGGCTACCGGCGCCGCCACCACGACCCGCGCCGGCTCCCGCTGCCGAAGCGCCTGGATGGCGGCCAGGCAGGTGGAGCCCGTGGCGATCCCGTCGTCGACCAGGATCACGGTCCTGCCCCGCACTTCAGGCGCGGGACGGTTTCCGCGGTAGGCGCGCTCGCGCCGCTCCACCTCGGCGCGCTCGGCCTCGGAAACCCGCTGGATCACCCCCGGCGGGATGTGCAGGAAGCGGACGACCTCTGCGTCCAGCACGCGCACGCCGCCCCCCGCCACGGCGCCCATCGCCAGCTCCTCGTGGCCGGGGACGCCCAGTTTGCGCACCACCAGCACGTCCAGCGGCGCGCCCAGTGTCCGCGCCACCTCGTACCCCACGGGAACGCCGCCACGCGGCAGCGCCAGTACCACCACGTCGTTCTGGCGGGCGTATGCCGACAGCCGGGCGGCCAGCCTTTGCCCGGCATCCGCGCGGTCGGCAAAGGTCCCTCCGTTCATGGCTTTCCTCCCGTCTGGTTGCCGGGTGGCGGACAAAGGCCGATCGCCGATTCCCCCGCGGAGGGCGTCAGCCGGTGATCTCGATCTTCTTTCCCTTCGCCTCGCCCGTCCTGGGCAGGGTGACGCGGAGGACGCCGTCCTTGAACTCGGCGGCGGCCTTCGCTTCGTCCACGGGGCAGGGGAGGGTCAAGGAGCGGCGGAAGGAGCCGTAGCTGCGCTCCGTCACGTGCATCTCCTGCTCCTGGCGCTCGCTCTCCTCCGCCTTCTCGCCCTTGATGGTCAGCACGCCTTCGGACAGCTCCAGGCCGATGTCCTCCTTCCCCATCCCCGGCAGCTCGGCGGTGACGACCAGATCGCCGTCGCTCTCCGCCACGTCCACGCCGGGGACCCACCCGTTTGCGTCGGCGAAGAAGGGGAGGGCGAACGGCTCGCCGAACAGCCGGCACAGACCGCTCTCCAGCCGTGCGGCTTCCTCCAGGGGCACGCGCGCGGCGCCGCACAGCGTGGGCAGCATGGGCATGGTGTCCTGCTGTGGAGAGGGTGACGGACGGCTTCTCCCGCGTGCGGGGAAGCATCCACCACGTTGCGCTCGGCGGCGGCCGGGTGTGTCATGCGGTGCTGGACTCACGTGTGGGGCCATTCTCGATTCCGGCCGCAAGGGCACGGCGGCGCTCACGGTGAGCGACGGAGAGTGCTAGCTGGCGGAGCGGCTCCGGTACGTCCGCACCGGCGCAGGCCAGCCGGAACACGGCCAAGTCCTGCCCGAACGTTTCAGTCCATCCCTGGACCTCCGCAGGATCGGCCTCCGCTTCCCAGCCGGGCCAGCCCGGGGCGACGTCCGTCACTCCCGTACCGATCAACCTGAAGGTGTCCGACAACTCGCCCTCGACGAACGCGACCGGCGAATCTTCATGAAATATTCATCAGATTACCGCCAACTTTTGTTTAAGAGTGTTGACTTTGTCTGAGCGGGGCACATACCATGAGTTTAGCTAGTTTCCGGCCATTGGGATGAGATCCAGTCCCTGGATCGAGGGTCGTGCGGCCACGCGCGAGTGCTGGGTTTCATTGAAGCTGCCAAGTAAAACATCCCCTTTAGTTTACGAGCTTTTTCGCGTGAAAACGGCGATGGACGTGCTTGCTGATCGGACACCCTCCAAACCCCTGTCGGCGCCGGTGAGCGCCATCCGGGCGGAGCTTCCGCCCATCGAGCCCGCCACCCGGGAGGGACGGTTTCCGCTCTCGTTCGCGCAGGAGCGGCTCTGGTTCATCGACCCACTGGGGCCGGGAATCGTCATCTACAACCTCCACACGGCATTGCGCCTGGGGGGTGCTCTGGATGGGGCGGCGGGACCGCTCTTCCGTGCGGCGCTGCTGCGGCTGGGCGCCGGGGATTACGTGCTGGGCGCTGCTGGCCGCGGGCTCGGGGGAGGACGGCCATGACTGAGCTGGCCGATCGCCTGGCGAAGCTGACGCCCGCGCAGCGCAGGCTGCTGGAGCTGCGGCGTGCGCAGCAGTCCGGGGCCGCCCCCGCCGCGGCTCCCGCCGCCATTCCCGCGCGCGGAGAGGGGCCGGCGCCGCTCTCCTTCGCGCAGGAGCGGCTGTGGTTCCTGGACCGCATGGAGCCAGGGAACGCCTTCTACAACCTGCCCAACGCCGTGCGGATGCGCGGCGCGCTGGACGTACCCGCGCTGGAGCGGGCGCTGGGCGAGATCGTCCGGCGTCACGAGGCGCTGCGCACGGTCTTCGCCGAGGCGGACGGCTCGCCGGTGCAGGTGATCGCGCCCTTCGGCGGGTTCGCCCTGCCGGTGGAGGACCTGTCGGGGTTGGGCGAGGCGGTGAGCGAGGTGGTGCCTCCGAACCCGGTCGCCACCGACGCCCAGATCGCGGAGATGTTCCCCCGGGTCACGCAGCAGTACTGCCCGAGCGGGAACGCGGTGTCGCACATCCTGAAGAGCACGCGGGAGGGCGCCGACCAGGTCGAGGCCGCGCT
>DASQBH010000588.1:0-2187 GCA_035635315.1 Longimicrobium sp. | reverse complement strand
GCAACGAGCAGGTGGGCAGCTTCTACTCTGACATCGATGAGCCGCTGCGCGTACGCGTCACCAACCGCGAGGGCAGGCCGCTGGAAGGAGTGAGCGTCCGCTGGACACCCACCACCGGCACGCTGTCGGCCACCGAGTCCCGCACGAACGCGGAGGGCGTGGCGTCCGTCGCCTGGAATCTGCGCAATCTGACCACGGGCTCGTTTCCGCTGGGCCGGCACTCGGTCTGGGCAAAGGTTTCGGACCTTCAGGAAGTGCAGTTCACCGCCTACGCGGGGCGCGGGATGGAGCTCCAGGGCGTCTCCATCACCCCCGGCCAGGTAAACGTGGCGTCGGGCCCCGCCACCGTTAAGGTGACGGTGAACGCGCAGAACGACGCGGGCGTGGTGTCGGCCGGTGCCTTCCGGCTCCACAGCCCCTCCGGGCCCTCGGCCGGCGCGACCTTCGCCCTGACCAGCTCCTCCGTGCAGGCCGGCGTCTGGCGGGGGACGTTCGAGGCCAGCGTGCAGATCCCGCAGGGCGCCGAAGCAGGCGTGTGGAAGCTGCAGTTCAACCTGCGCAACCCGCAGTACGAGCTGACCTGGGTCTCGGAGAACCTGCAGTTCAAGAGCATGCCGCACCAGCTGACGGTCACGGCCGTTCCGTAGCCACTTACGGAGTCTTCCGGCGTGAAGTAAAGATGACGAGGCGGGCGCCTGCGAGATCCATCGCAAGCGCCCGCTGTTCTTCGCCCGGATCCGCGAATCCAGGCATCGTCCTCCTTCAGGTTCTCACGCAGAGGTAGCAGAGGAAGCAGAGAAAAGCGGGGGGGCCTGTCAGTTCTCTGCTTCCTCCGCTTCCTCTGTGTGATCCCGAATCCGGAAAAAGAACATCGAGGGTATAGAGATACAGACAACAGCCAGAGGAACAGAGGGAGGACCTGTTCATACCGGATCCGGAAAACAACACCTGAGGGTACGCCTATTCTTTTCATGATGTAGGATTACGCCGGGTGTCGCGGAAGTCCTCGCGCGAAAAGGGGAGCCGGTCGCGGACGACCGGCTCCCCTCTGCATTCACCTGCCCCGGCCGTGGCCTACGGCACCGACACGTCTACCTGCACGGCCGGGGCGTTCTCGCGCGCGCCCGCAAAGCTGGCGGGCACGTGCACCGTCACCCCGTTCGCCGTAACGGCCAGGCAGCCCTGAAAGGCGCCCCAGGCGTGCACCAGCACCTCCGTCTGGTAGTGCCCCGCGGCGTCGGTGACGGGAGGCTCCGGATAGGTGTGCACCGTGGTGAGCACCCGCTCGGTGCACGCGGCGTCACGGAACACCGCGAACGACGGGGTGACGCCGGCGACGGGGGCTCCGGCGGCGGTGCGCACCGTGCCGGAGACCCGCGCCCACCCGGAGACCAGGCCCGCCGGGTCCCCGCCGCACCCGGCCGACAGGGCGGCGGCCAGGATGGCGGCCGCGACCGGCGCCATCCGGAGCCTCCGGGAGGACGGGCAGCTCATCGCGAGTACCGGCCCAGCACGGCGGAGCGGGTGGGCTCCACCAGCGCCGCCCACGGGTGCGAGATCCGCTCGAGGATGATGTCCACCCAGCGCCCGTTGGAGTACAGCATGCTGCCGCGCATTTGCGGGTACTGCTTGATCAGGCAGTCCTTTACCTCGCTCAGGCCGTTGCGCGCGCTCTGCGACCAGCGGTTCACCACGTACTGGTACTCCCAGTCGTACAGGTGGAACGTGAGCGTGCACTGCCCGATCATGTCGAACACGTGCCGCGCCGGGAGCTGGATCCCGTAGCCGTAGGGATCAACGCTGGCCTCCGACAGGTCCAGCAGGAACGACGTCACCCGCGTTTCGCAGCTCCCCGTTCCGGGGCAGGTGTAGCGCCAGGCGTCGCTGGCGTGGTTGGTGTAGTACCAGCTCATCGCCGTGCCCCGCGCGGCCATCGCGATGTACGTGGCGAATCCCTCGTTCAGGGCCAGGCATGGGTCCTGGCTCGAGTCGTTCCAGGAGTGCGGGCCGCCGCAGCCGCCGGCCTTTCCTCCGGGCGTCTTGGCGTGGATCGCGTGCCCGTACTCGTGCGCGGCCACAAAGTCTCCCCGAAGGTCCCAGACGTCCACCGGGTTGATCAGCACTTCGTCCCACGAATCCTTGTAGCAGGAGGAGCTCGTGGAGCAGCTGCTGGGCCAGGGGCCGCCT
>DASQBH010000587.1:0-2645 GCA_035635315.1 Longimicrobium sp. | reverse complement strand
GGGTGCGCCGATGAGGCCGCCGTCGGTTCCGAGGATACGGAAGGGCGCGCCGCCGATGGACAGCCGCACGTAACGCGCGCTCGCCGCGTTCACGATCCGCCAGCGCTCCACCTGGCCGGCGGCCATGGTGAGCTCGGGCTCGCTCCTGCCGTTCACCAGCCGGACGCTTCCCTGGCGGCCGTCGTGCCTCTCGATCCACCCGCCCGGCGGCTCGACCTGTCCCGCGCGGTCCAGCGCAACATCGTCGAGCACCAGCACCCGCTCCGTGTCGAGCTCCGGCTCGTCAGGGCCGCGCACGACCAGCGCGCCGTAGAGCCCGCGCTCCAGCTGCACGGTCTCGTTCATGTGCGGGTGGTACCAGAACGTGCCCGCGTCGGGGAGCCCAAAGCGGTACGTGAACGTCTCGCCGGGTGCCACCGGGCGCTGGACGTTCTCCGTGCCGTCCATCGGCGGGGGAAGCCGGAGCCCGTGCCAGTGGATCATGGTAGGCTCGGGCAGGGAGTTGTGCAGGCGCACCTCCAGCACGTCGCCCACGTTCGCCTCGATCACGGGTCCCGGCACCTGCCCGTTGTAGCCCCAGGCGTGCGTTGCGCGTCCGGGGACGAACTCCCACTCCGTCTCGCGCGCGTCCAGGTCCGTCGTGACCACCCGTCCCCCCGGCGCCGGCCGGGCGGCGTCCAGCGCCACCCGGTACGCGGCGAGCGTCTCTGCCGAGGGCTCGTGTACCATGTGTCCGTGCCCATCCCCGTGTCCGTGCGCTGCACCGCGGGCATGCCCTTCCGGGTGCTCATCACCGTGTCCATGGCCGTGCGGATGATCCTGGGCGTGCAGGGTGTCGGATTGCATGGGCACCTCAAAGGCTGGGAATGGAATCCGGGGGGATTACAATCGTGCTCCGGGGCGGGGCCACAGGTCAATAGTTTCTGTCCCCCGGTTGATTCCGCCACGACGGCCGCGTCAGCGCAGGCTGCTGCTTCCGGCGGTGTTGACGATGAGCTGGCGGTAGAGGCGGATGGCCTGTTCGTAGTCGCGGACCGCCAGGCGCTCATTGGTCCCGTGCATCCGCTTCAGATCCCCGGAGGTGAGGCGCACCGGGAGAAACCGGAAGATGTTGCGGCTGAGACCCTGGAAGTAGCGGGAGTCCGACACCACCACCACCAGGTACGGCGCCACGTTCACGTCGGGAGCCACGCCGCGGATGGTGCGCTCCAGGGTGCGGTAGCTTGCGGTCGCGGTGCTGGAGACGGCGGACGGGTCGGCGGTGAACCCGGGGGCGATCCGGGCCTCCACGCGCGGGTCGTCCACCACGCGCCTGACATGGGCCAGCACGCCCATCACACTATCACCCGGATGGATGCGGAAGTTGACCACGGCACGGGCACGGCTGGCGAGCACGTTTTCCCTGGTCCCCGCCTGAAAGATCGTCGCCGCGGTCGTGGTGCGGATCATCGCGTTGGTGGTGGGGCTCCCTTCCAGCTTGCCGATCACCAGCGGGCGGGTAGCCCACAGGTTCGCGAAAACCGCGCGCTGCGCAAAGGGAAAGTGCGGCCCGACCCGCTCAAAGAGCTGCCGCGTGGGCCCCTCCAGGCGCGCGGACATCTGGTTCGCCTCCAGCCGGGCGACCGCCGCACCCAGGATGCCGATGGCGCTCTCGCGGGGCGGCAGAGAGGAGTGCCCTCCTGCCGCGCGGGTTGTCAGCTCGATGCTGACGAACCCCTTCTCCGCGATTCCCACCAGCGCCGTCGGCGCGGAGACGCCGGGGAGGATCCTGTCTCCGATCACGCCTCCTTCGTCGAGCACCATCTCCAGCTCCACCCCGCGGCTGTTCAGCAGCGTCGCGATGGAGCGGGCGCCGCGCGTGCCGCCCACCTCCTCGTCGTGGCCGAACGCGAGGTAGACCGTGCGCGCCGGGCGGAAGCCCTCGCCGAGCAGCATCTCCACGGCCTCGAGCTGCCCCACCACGGCCGACTTGTTGTCAATGGCGCCGCGCCCCCAGATGAAGCCGCCCGCGATGCGTCCGCCGAAGGGGTCCTCCGTCCAGCCCGCTTCCGTCCCCGGCTCGACGGGCACGACGTCCAGGTGCCCCATGAGCAGGATCGGCTTGAGCGACAGGTCGCTCCCCGGCCAGGTGTACAGGAGGCTGTGAGTGGCCACCGTCTCGCGCCGAAGCTGCGAATGCACGTTGGGGAACTGCGCCTGCAGGTAGGCGTGAAGCGCCTGGAACGCCGCCGCGTCGAAGGCGGCGGGGTCCTCGTGCGAGATGGTGCGGATGCGGACTGCGCCTGCCAGCCGCTCCGCCGCGCCCGCCGGGATGGCGACCGCGGGCGCCGGGGTGACCGCGGTCCCGACAGGGCGGAACCGCGCCGTGCGCACAAGGGCGACGGTAGCGAGCAGTACGATGGCGAAGCAGAGCAGCAGGAAAGCCTTTCGCACGTTTCCTCGTCTCCGTGATGCCAGACCGCTGGGTCCCGTCCTTGAAGCCGGCCCACCCGGCTCGGGCGCCGTCCCCACCCGGCTGCCCGCGGCTGCCAGCGTCTCAGGGGTCGGGGCCTCATCGTCGTAGCTGACGCCACTCGCCATATCTGCCTCCCTCGTGCGGAGCGGATGCAAACCGGGTCCTACCCCGCGTAAATGCGTCAGCCGCT
>DASQBH010000586.1:0-4607 GCA_035635315.1 Longimicrobium sp. | reverse complement strand
GCGACGCGCGCTCGCCGGCGCGGCTGCACACGGGGATGACCGGGGGAATGCTCTCCATCTCGTCCAACGACGGCGCCAACGGGATTCTCTGGGCCGCCACGCCGGTGAACAACAACGCCAACCAGCAGGTGGTGCCCGGGGTGCTGCGCGCGTACGACGCGAACGACCTGCGCCAGCAGCTGTGGAGCAGCTGCCCCACCGACGACTGCGCCACCCGCGGGCCCAACGACCCGGGGAGCTACGCCAAGTTCACCCCGCCCACGGTGGCCAACGGCAAGGTGTACCTGGCGTCGCTTTCGCGCCGGGTGAGCGTGTACGGGCTGAACCCTCCGGCCCCTCCGGCGCCCGCGGCCAACCTGCTGGTGAACGGCAGCTTCGAGCAGGGCCGGGCGGGGTGGACGCTCCCCGCGGGCGCAACGGTGGACAGCGCCTACCCGTACGACGGTGACCAGGCGGCTCACCTGGTGCCCGGATACTCGGCGCCCGCGCGGCTGCAGCAGCAGGTGACGGCGCCCGCCACCGGCCGCTACCGCTTGAGCGCGCTCTGCCTGTCGTCGGTGCTGGCGGAGTACCTGGCCAACCCCGCGGGTCCGCCGGCGCGTCTGGGGGTGAGCGTCAACGGCACCACCGCGGGCCAGAGCGACGCATCCAACTACGCCGGCTACCTGCCCTGCACCATCGACTTCTCCGCGAACCAGGGCGACACCATCACCGTGTGGTACGACGCGCTCCCGATCGCGTCCGGGTATCCGTACGACTGGGCCTCGGTCACCTGGTCGTACCTGGACGTCGCGGAGCTCACGCGGGTACAGTAGCGGCGGCGCGTACCCCTGCAGCATCATTCTCCCCCTCTCCGCGAGGAACGAACGGGGAGGGGGCCGGGGTGCCGTGCGACACCGGGGAAATCACGGCGTCGGGTGACGCGGCGTGCCTCCGGCCCGCATCTTGAACGGCGATCGGGGAGACGGCGGGCCGAGTGCGTCCGCCGCCCCCTAACTGGTATCTCAGGGTCGTAGTGGCTACCCCCTCTCGTTTCGATCGCATCTTCAAGCGGCTGCTGGCGCAGCGGCGCGTGGACGGGCGCCCCGGCGCGTCGCCGGGACGCCGCGCGGCCGACTACGAGCCCATCCGCGGCTGGCGTCCCGCGCTGCTCATCGCGCTGGGGATCGCGCTCCTCGACTGGGGCACCAAGGCCGCGATCGCCGCCTCCATGCCCATCGGCGCGTTCCGCGAGGTGATCGAGGGGCGCGTGGCGTTCTGGCACGTGCGCAACCCGGCGATGATCCTGGGGCTGTGGGCCAACTTTCCCCTCGGCAGCCGCAAGCTCATCGCCATCGTCGCGGCCGTCCTGGGGCTGCTGGTGCTGCTGCAGATCGTGGGGCGCGCGCACCGGCTGCCGGGAAAGCAGCGGCGCTGGGCGTGGCTCTTCGTGGGGATGGTGACCGGCGGAATGCTGGGCAACCTGGGCGAGCGGCTGGTGCACTGGGGGGTGACGGACTACCTGTCGCTGCGCTGGGGCGACTACTGGCTGCCGCCGGGGAACGTGGCCGACATCGCCCTGTTCCTGTCCGTGCCGCTGGCCATTCCGGTAATCGTGTTCGAGATGATGGGCCGCGCCCGCCGCGGGCGCGGCTCCACCGTCCGGCCCATGCACCCCGGCGGCCCGGAGCCCACCACGGCCTGAGGCCCGGAACGCGGCTGGCGGGGTACGGGAGGGCGCGCCTATCTTGGGCGCGCCCGTTTTATCGTCTCTCTGAAGCAGAAGTGATGGTCCCGGAAAGCAAGCGCCAGCGCCTCCAATCCGTTCTCCGCGACTGCGGCTCCGTCGTCATCGGCTACAGCGGCGGGGTGGATTCCGTGTTCCTGGCGCGCGTCGCCGTCGACGTCCTGGGCGCGCCCAACGTGCTGGCGGTGACGGGAAAGAGCGACAGCATCGCCAGCTGGATGGAAGACACGGCGCGCGAGGTGGCGCAGCGCTTCGGCATTCCCTGGCTGGAGCTGGAGACGCACGAGATGGACGATCCGCGCTACGCGGCCAACCCCAGCAACCGCTGCTACTTCTGCAAGAGCGAGCTGTGGACGCGGCTGGCGGACGTGGCGCGCGACCGCGGCTTTGCCACCGTGCTCGACGGCAGCAACGCCGACGACGTGGGCGACCACCGCCCCGGCGCCGTGGCCGCCACGGAGAACGCCGTCCGCTCGCCGCTGCTGGAGGCGGGGCTCACCAAGGCGGAGATCCGCGCGTGGTCCCGCGAGCTGGGGCTGCCCACCTGGGACCAGCCGGCCGCGCCCTGCCTGGCCAGCCGCATCCCCTACGGCCTCGCCGTCACGCCGGAGCGGCTGCGGCAGATCGAGGCGGCGGAGCTGGGGGTGCGCGCGCTGGGCTTTCGCGACTTTCGCGTGCGGCACCACGACGGCCTGGCGCGCCTGGAGGTGCATCCCGCGGAGATCGGGCGCGTGGCGGAGCACCGGCGCCAGATCGCGGATGCGGTGCGGGCCGCGGGGTTCCGGCGCGTGCTGATCGACCTGCAGGGCTACCGCCGCGGCTCGCTGAACGAGGGGCTGGCGGGCGCGCAGCTGGTGCAGCTGGGGGCGTGGGGATGACGGCGACGGACGATCCGCGGATCGCGGAGGCGGAGCGCGTCCTGGCCGGTCACGGGGTGGCGGCGGACGTGTCCGTCGAAGGGCACGAGCGCGAGATCGCGGCCGTGCGCGTGGCGGGGGACGCGTGGGGGCGGATGCTGGGCGACGAGGGCGCGGCGATCGCGGCGGAGGTCAAGGCGCTCGGCTTTCGCTACGTGGCGCTGGACCTGGCCCCGGCGGATGGCGGTGGCTGATCCGGTGGCGGACGACGTCGTCTACCTGGACTACGCGGCGACCTCCGCCCTCCGCCCGGAGGCGGTGATCGAGGGCGTCGCGCGCTACCTGCGCGACGTGGGCGCCACCCCCGGCCGCGCGGGGCACCGCCGCGCCGTGGAGGCGGGGCGCATCGTCCTGCGCTGCCGGCGGATGCTGGCGGAGCTCTTCAACGCCCCCGGCGATCCCGGGCGCCTGACCCTTCACCTGAACGCCACCCACGCCCTCAACGCAGCGCTCTTCGGCCTGCTGCGGCCGGGGGACCGCGTGGTGCGCACGGAATACGACCACAACGCCGTCCGCCGCCCCGTGCTCGCGCTCGCCCAGCAAGGCGTGCAGGCCGTGGTCGTCGAGGGCGATGCGCACGGCGGCATCAGCATGTTCGAGGTGGAGCACGCGCTCAAGGGCGCGCGGCTGCTGGTGATCACCCACGCCAGCAACGTGATCGGCAACGTGCTGCCGGTGGCGGACCTGGCGGAGATGGCGCACGCGGCGGGGGCGCTGGTGCTGGTGGATGCCGCGCAGTCCGCCGGCCACCTGCCGATCGACGTGGAGGGGATGGGGATCGACCTGCTGGCGTTCACCGGCCACAAGGGGCTGCTGGGGCCGCAGGGGACGGGCGGGCTGTGGATTCGCGAGGGGATCGAGCTGCCGCCGGCGCTCTTTGGCGGGACGGGGGGAGATTCGGATTCGCCGGACATGCCGGAGCTGCTGCCGGACCGGCTGGAGGCGGGGTCGATGAACGGGCCCGGGATCGCCGGGCTGCTGGCGGGGGTGGAGTGGCTGATGGAGCGCGGGATCGCCGCCGTGATGGAGCACGAGACGGCGATGAAAGGCCGTCTTGCCGGCGCGTTGGCCCGCATCCCCGGCGTGACGATCCAGAGCACGCGGCTGAGCGACACGGCGCCGATCGTGACCATCACCCTCGACGGCCTGGATCCGGCGGAGGCGGCGATGCGGCTGGACCGCGAGCATGGCGTGCTGGTACGCGCGGGGCTGCACTGCGCGCCGGAGTCGCACGTCCTCCTGGGGACGGAGCGGACGGGGGCCATCCGCTTCTCCGTCGGCTGGGCCACGACGGAGGCCGAAGTGGACCGCGCGGCGGCGGCGGTGGCGCGCGTCGCGGAAACAAAAGGCAGCGGGCGCGGGTAGCTCTGCGGCCGCCGTCCACTGGGCGGGACAGGCCGGCGGGACCGCGCGGAAGGGCGGAACGCGATTCGGCAGGATGAGGTGCGCAGCCGCCTGCCGGGCGAATGAATTCGCGGCAACAACTACACGAAGTCCGCCTGCGCGGACTCGGCGGCCAGGCGGTGTGCGGCGTCCCTGGCAGTGGAGCGTCCGCAACAGGAGTGTTGCCGCTGGTCCGGCGGAGCGAATGAATTCGCGGCAACAACGTCACACAGTCCGCCTGCGCGGACTCGGCGGCCCGACCGCATGCGGCGTCTCAGGCACCTGCGCGTCCGCAACCAGGACCGGCGGCCTGCAGGTTCGCCTGTCGCAGCGCGCGGCACCCGCGGCTACAGTCCGCGAAGGCGGACTTCGCGTTGTTCCAGCGGCGAATTCATTCGCTCCTGGAGAGGGTCGGGCTGCAGGCCGCGCCCCACGCAACACCTTCCCCGCCCCCTACTCCGCCGCACCCTCCGCAGGCTGCACCATGAAGCCGCGGCGCTCCATGGAGCCCCAGCTCTTGCTGCCGCGCAGGTACTTCCAGATCCCCCGCAGCCGCCAGATCACCGTCAGCTGGCGGTATC
>DASQBH010000585.1:0-2790 GCA_035635315.1 Longimicrobium sp. | reverse complement strand
GGCGCCGTATCCTTCCTGAAATACGTCGCTAAAGAATCGTAACTTCGCTCCAGGTGCGTTCCTGGCCGCGTCTGGCCCCAGCTGCTTATCCCCTTTTGTTTCGTGAAAGGTTTGGTTATACTCGGAACACGAGGCAGTACCCTCGCGTACAACGGCATGAACAAATGATCCCCGCGCGCGGGGAACGCAAACGAGCGGCCCACGACGGCCCCCAACCGGCACAGCGGCCGGTTCGGGGGTCGTTTTCGTCGCCAGAAAGGAGCTACCCGGATGTCCACCCAGCCCGTTTACGCCCCGCCGGAGGATCCCGTGCCCGGGCGCCTGATGCGCCTGGCGGCAAGCTGCCCCCGCTGCGGGTCGCGGCCCGCGGTGCGCGTGGCGCCCGAGGTGGTGCACGCCCTGGCGGCGCACCCGCCCGAAACCCGCCTGGCCACCTACCAGTGCCAGCGGCGCCGCTGCGGCGCCATCTTCGACCTGCCCGCGCGCGCCTTTCAGCAGGCGTCCTGAGACGACGGGTTGACGGAACAGCCGTTTCTGATTAGCCTGGATGGAGAACGATGAGAGAACGGGTCCGCGAGGCCCCTCGCCCGGCACAGCGCCCGGCGGAGGGGCCTTTTTCGTTCCCGCGATCCGGCACCCTCCACACGCACCGCCCAGCGGCGGAGCCGTAGAACGACGTCCGCGCCGGCAGCGTCCGGCGAACCCGATCCATCGAGACCGGCCGAACCCAGAGGCCACCCCGGCACAGCGCCCGGGGGGGCCTCTTCGTTTGCCCGTACCCCACGTGCCGACGAGCGCCCCCAGCGCGGACCCCCGGCGGGCCGCGGCCAGATGCAGCCCGGGCGCACGTGCCTTCCTCCCCGCAGCGGGAGCGGCCTCCCCGGGATCACCCGATCCGCCCGGCGACGACCTTTCCGCCGCCGGCACGCAGGGAACGCCCGCCGGACAGGCGGGCATGCAGGGAGAAGGAACGATGGCAAAGGCAAATACGCTGGTCGACAACTTCAACGACAACAGCCGCGACACCAGCAAGTGGAACGGCTTCGGCGACTACGCCGAGGTCAACGGCCGGCTGGAGCTGCGCCCCACCGGCACCGCCGGAAACTACGCCGGCTACGAGTCGTGCGTCACCTACGACCTGCGCGACTCCGAGGTGTACCTGGAGCTGGTGCAGCCCCTGCGCGGCGCGTCGTCCGCGGGGTTCTCGCTGGAGGTGGAGAAGGACTCCTCCAACTACCTGAGGATCTCCATCACCAACCACCGGCTCGAAGTGCAGCAGGTGGTGGGCGGCGGCGCCCTCACCACCCTCACCTCCGACCGCTACGACCCGGTGCGCCACCGCTGGCTGCGCATCCGCGAGCGGGCCGGCACCCTGTACTGCGAGACCTCGCCCGACGGCGCGCGGTGGGAGACGGTGCACTCCGCCCCCCCGCCCTTCGCGGTGGACGTGGTGCAGATCGAGATCGACGCCGGGTGCTACGCCGACACCCCGCACCCGGGCGCGGCGATCGTCGAGAACTTCAACACGCCGGCCACCAGCGGGCGGCGCCGGGTGGACGAGCGCCGCGACGCCGCGCAGCGCCTGCGCGAGCGCGCCGCCGCGCTGATGGCCGCCCGCGCGTTCGACGCGCACGCCAACAACAACGACGAGGTGAACTACCCCACCCTGTCGTTCCCCGGCAACTACAGCAAGGGGCTGCGGCACGACACGCTGGGCGACCCCGAGCCGGTGTCGTACGGCTCCCTGCTGCGCGCCCTGGAGAGCCGCGACCCGGCGGACTTCGAGGAGATCATCCTGGGCGACCTGCCGTCGGGCACCGCCCGGGTCAAGTTCACCAACCCGCAGGCCGGCCTGGCCTTCGAGCTGGAGGGCGCCGACACGCAGGAGATCACCCAGCCGCCGGCGCCCCGCTTCGACAGCGCCCGCGCGGCGCACGAGGCGGGCGAGCTGTACTGGATGGCCGTGGCCCGTGACGTCCACTTCAACGCGTACGGCAGCAGCCCCATCATCGCCAACGCCGTGTCGTCGCTGAACTCGGAGTTCCCGCTGTACGGCGGCCCGCGCCCCGTCACCACGGCCAACATCTTCCGCGGGGTCTTCGCGGGATCGCAGGTGGGGCCGTACGTGTCGCAGTTCCTGTGGAAGGGGAACGCCGACCCCCGCAAGCCCGACGGCATGGGGCGCGACGCGGACGAGGGGTACATCACCTACGGCTCGCAGGTCATCGACCAGCGGCAGCTCAACGCGGTGGCGGGGGTGAACTACCTCACCAGCTTCACCGCCTGGCTCGAGGCGCAGAACGGCAAGGACCTGCGCGGCGGAGACCAGCTCGACACCGTGCGCCGCTTCATCCGCAACCTGCGCGACGGCGCCACGTACGTGCACTTTGACCAGCCGAGCAACGCGTTCTACAACGCCGCGTGGATCCTGATGGCGGAGCCCACCGGCACGCAGTCCACGGGCGTGGGCGCGGGGCGGCCCATGATCGACCTGGAGTTCCCCAAGGACGAGGGGAACCCGTACGATCCGCCGGGCACGTCGATGGATTCCAGGACGCAGGCGGGCTTTGCCACCTTCGGCCCGCTGCACCTGCTGGAGGCGCTGCTGGAGGTGCAGGCGCGCGCGGCCCGCGCCGTCTGGTGGCAGAAGTGGGGGGTGCACCGCCGGCTGCGGCCCGAGGAGTACGGCGGCCGCGTGCACAACCAGGTGCTGTTCACCCTGTCCGGCGGAACGCAGGGGCGCTCGTACCCGATCCACCCGAGCATCACCACCTCCCTCCGGACCGGCGA
>DASQBH010000584.1:0-2374 GCA_035635315.1 Longimicrobium sp. | reverse complement strand
TCCCCGATCCCCGCCCGCCACGCCCGCACCCACGACTCGTCCAGCGTGCGCCCGTCCACCTCGATGCGCCCCTCGCGCGGCGAGACCAGCGCCATCACCAGGTCCGCCACCGTCGTCTTTCCCGCCCCCGACGGCCCCACGATGGCCGTGGTGCGCCGGGCCTCGATCTGCAGCGACAGGTCATCCACCGCGTCCGTGCGCTCCGCGTCGTAGGCGAACGAGACGCCGTGAAAGCGGATGGACCGCGCCAGCTCCGCGCGATCCCCCTCGTCGCCCGAGAGCGACTCCTGCTCCGCCTCCAGCGCCCGGGTGCGTGCGTCCAGCGTTTCCCAGCCGGGCAGGTCGTGCGAAAGGTGCTGAAAGACGGTCTGCAGGTTTCCCAGCCGCGGCACCAGGCGGTAGAAGAGAAAGATCAGCAGCAGCACCGTGGCGCCGGTGACGTGCAGCACCTCCAGCGCCATCCAGGCCACGATGGCCAGCAGCACCACCGTCCCCGAGTGGAACGCGGCCCGCGAGTCGGAAAAGGCGCGCCAGGCGCGGTAGTGCACGTCGCCGGAGTGCTCCGACGCGGCGGCGAAGAGGCGCAGGTTGCGCTCTTCGGCGCCGTAGCTCTTGACCACCTTGAGCGCGCCCAGGTGCTCGCCCGCGGCGTTCAGCACCTCCGCGCGGGCGCCGCTGAGCGCCTGGCCCGTGCGGCGCGCGGCCTCGCGGTAGCGCCGCTGGGGAAGGAGCAGCGCCAGGCCGCACCCCAGCGCCACCCCCGTGAGCGCGGGCGACACGCGAAAGGCCAGCGCCAGGTACCCGGCCGAGAGCAGCACGTGCACCAGCAGCCCCAGCAGCAGGCTGGCCGCGTTTCCCGCGCGGTCCGCCTCGCCGGTAAGGGCGTTGAGCAGGTCGGAGCCGCGGGCCCGCGCCAGCGGCAGCCAGCGGGCGCGGGCGATGGCGCGGTACAGGCGGACGCGGAGGTGGATGGCGATGTCCAGGGCGATGCGGTTGGAGACCAGCGTGGCGCTGCGCTGCAGCAGGGCCACGCCCAGCACCACCGCCACGAACACCGCCAGCACCGCCCCCAGCGACGGCCGCAGCCCCACCGCGGCAAACCCGCGGTCCACCGCGCGCGGCAGCGCCCCGGCCGAGCCGCCCAGCGTGCCCAATCCGGCCAGGGCCAGCAGCCGCGTCAGCAGCAGCACCCCCACCGCCTCGCCCCCCGCCACGGCCAGCGAGAGCCCCACCGCCAGCGCGGAGCGGCGCGGCATCATCCGCGCGACCTCGCGCGCAAAGGCGGCGGCCACGCGCCACGTCTTCACCCGCCCCTCCGCAGCCCGTAGCGCACGGCCAGCCGCAGCGGGCGCACCGCGCGGTACAGCGGCGAAAGCGCGTCCGGCAGCCGCGCCCACGCCCAGTCCTCCGGCGAGGGGGTGAACAGCCAGCGCGCGGCGTAGCGGGCGCGGTCCGCCGCCCCGTCGCGCACGCGAAAGTTGAAGCGCAGGTTGGCCGCCGTGTCGTGCTCGTCCGCGTCCGCGTCGAACCAGAGCGCGCGCGCCTCCGCCGCCAGCGCGGGGAGAACGGGATCGGCGGAGATGGCGTGGCCGATGGACGGCGGCAGCGGCAGCCCCAGCGCGTCGCGCGCCAGCAGCAGCGCCAGCAGCGTGGCCCGGCGTGCGCCGAACGCGTGCGCGCGAAGCACGGCCTTCTCCATGTCCAGCGCGTGCAGGGCCAGTGCGGCCGCGGCGGCGAGCCATTCCAGCCGCGACCAGCGGTGCTTGGCGCCGTGCAGGCAGAGCGCGATGAACAGGTCTTCGTCCGCCAGCGCCGGCACCTGGCCCCCGCCGATGGGGACGGGGCGCGCGCGCGCGAGGAGCTCCGCCGTGGGCAGGGACGCGCAGAAGCGGGCGGACGAGACGTGGCAGTGAAGCTCCACCAGCGCGGCGGTGTGGGGATGATGGAACGGGTAGTCGCCGTCCGTGCGGCGAAAGACGGCCTCCTGCGCGGGGGAGAACCGGTGGACGGAGAGGTATCCGCACTCCTCCAGCACCCGCGCGGCGGCGGGGACGTCGTCCGGCGCCACCAGCAGGTCCAGGTCCGCGTACGTGCGCAGCGCCAGGTGCCCGTACGCGCGCACGGCCAGCGCCGGCCCCTTGTACGCGGCGGCCCGCACCCCGGCTGCCTCCATCGCCCCGATCAGCCGCCGCAGCTCCGCCGAGCTGGCCAGCGCCGCGCGCCCGTTGGCCTGGTACTCCGCCCGCAGCGCGGAGCGGACGCGCTCCGGCACCTCCGACCAGGCGTTCGAGCTGACGCGCCGCCTGGCCGACGTCGCCCCGCGCATCAGCGAGCCGGGCTACCCGCGCGTCATCGAGAGGCTGGCGAAGCTGAT
>DASQBH010000583.1:0-3403 GCA_035635315.1 Longimicrobium sp. | reverse complement strand
AGATCAAGGAATCGTTCATCAACTACTCGATGAGCGTGATCGTGTCGCGCGCGCTTCCCGATGTGCGCGATGGTCTCAAGCCGGTGCACCGCCGCATCCTGTACGCCATGCAGGAGGCCGGCCTGGTCCCCACGAGGCCGTACAAGAAGAGCGCGACGGTGGTCGGCGACGTGCTGGGCAAGTACCACCCGCACGGCGACCAGTCCGTGTACGACGCCCTCGTGCGCATGGTGCAGGACTTCTCGCTGCGCTACCCGCTGATCGACGGCCAGGGCAACTTCGGCTCGCTGGACGGCGACAGCGCGGCGGCGTACCGGTACACCGAGGCGCGCCTGGCCCCGCTGGCCACGGAGATGCTGGCGGACATCGACAAGGAGACGGTCGACTTCTCGCCCAACTACGACGACCGGCTCATGGAGCCGCGCGTCCTGCCGGCGAAGTTTCCGAACCTCCTCGTCAACGGCTCCAGCGGCATCGCGGTGGGGATGGCGACCAACATCCCGCCGCACAACCTGCGGGAGGTGGTGGCCGCCTGCGTGCACCTGATCGACAACCCCGACTGCACCTGGGAGGACCTCCACAAGTTCGTGAAGGGGCCGGACTTTCCCACGGGCGGCGTGATCTACGGCATCGACGGGATCCGCGAGGCGTACGAGCACGGCCGCGGCCGCGTCGTCGTCCGCGCCCGGGCCACGATCGAGGAGAAGGAGGGGGGCAAGGGCGAGCGCATCATCATCACCGAGGTGCCGTTCCAGGTGAACAAGGCGCGGGTGATCGAGTACATCGCCGAGCTGGTGCGCGACAAGAAGATCGAGGGGATCGCCGACCTGCGCGACGAGAGCGACAAGAAGATCCGCGTGGTGATCGACCTCAAGCGCGACGCCATTCCCCACATCGTGCTCAACCAGCTGTACAAGCACACGCAGCTGCAGAGCACCTTCGGCGTGATCATGCTGGCGCTCGTCGGCGGCGTGCCGCGCGTGCTGGGGCTGCGCGACATCATCCACCACTTCGTGCAGCACCGGCACGAGGTGGTGGTGCGGCGAACGACCTTCGAGCTGCGCAAGGCGAAGGAGCGGGAGCACATCCTGGAGGGCCTCAAGATCGCCGTCGACAACATCGACGAGGTGATCGGCATCATCCGCGGCAGCGAGACCACGGCCGAGGCGGGCGAGCGGCTGCGGACGCGCTTCGGGCTCAGCGACCGGCAGAGCGACGCCATCCTCAACATGCGGCTGGCGCGGCTCACGGGGCTGGAGATCGAGCAGCTGGAGGCGGAGCTGGGCGAGGTGCGGGCGACCATCGCGGACCTGGAGGACATCCTCTCGAACCTGGATCGCCGCAAGGGGATCATCAAGGACGAGCTGAACGAGGTGGCCGACAGGTTTGGCGACGAGCGGCGCACGGACCTGCTGGGGATGACGGGGAGCTTCTCCATCGAGGACCTGATCCCCGACGAGGAGATGGTGATCACCGTGTCGCACAGCGGCTACATCAAGCGCGTGCCCAGCGACACGTACCGGGCGCAGGCGCGGGGCGGGCGCGGCATCGAGGGGATGAAGACCAAGGAAGAGGACTGGGTGGAGCACCTGTTCCTGGCCAACACCCACGACTACCTGATGTTCTTTACGCGCGACGGCCAGTGCTACTGGCTCAAGGTGCACGAGATCCCGGTGGGGAGCCGCAACAGCCGCGGCAAGCCGGTGGTGAACCTGATCAACATCGCGCCGGACGAGAAGATCGCGGCGCTGGTGCCGGTGCGCACCTTCAGCCCCGACCGCTCGCTCATCTTCGCCACCCGCCGGGGCGTGGTGAAAAAGACGTCGCTGGCCAGCTACGGGAACCCGCGGCGCGTGGGGCTGAACGCCATGAACGTGCTGGAGGGCGACGAGCTGATCAGCGTGCAGCTGGCCGACGGCGCCTGCGACGTGGTGCTGGCCACGCGCGACGGCATGGCCATCCGCTTCGAGGAGCGCGACGTGCGCGAGATGGGGCGCGCCACCACGGGCGTGCGCGGCATCACGCTGATGGAGGACGACGTGGTGATCGGGATGGTGGTCACCAAGCCGGGCTCGTCGCTGCTGGTGGTGAGCGAGCTGGGGATGGGCAAGCGCACGGTGCTGGAGGCGTACCGCTGCCAGCGCCGCGGCGGCAAGGGCGTCATCAACCTGCGCACGGGCGACAAGACGGGGCGCGTGGTGGCGGTCAAGGAGGTGCACCCCGGCGACGAGCTGATGATGATCACCCGCGAGGGGATCATCATCCGCAGCCCGGTGGACCAGATCCGCGTGATCGGGCGCAACACGCAGGGCGTGCGGCTCATCAACCTGGGTCCCAAGGACGCGGTGATGGACGTGGCCCGCGTGGTGAACGAGGACGAGGAGCCCATGCCGATCTCCGCCGACATCCCCGAGGGGCAGGAGGTGGTGGACTCGGTGGCGCTGGAGGAGGAGCTGGGGATCGACGACCTGGATGACGATGAGGCCGGCGACGAGCCCGAGGACTTCATCGAGGAGGACGAAGGCCCCGACTCGGTAGACGAGCTGCTGGACGACGGGGAGGTGTAGTAGTCCTCAGCCGGTCACGGAAAGAGGGATGGATGCGAATGGGGCGGCAGCGATGCCGCCCCGTTCGCGTTCCCTTGCCGGACTCCTCCCCGGGCGAGAAGGCCGTGCAGATCTGATCGGGTTTACGTGCCGCCCGCCCGCGGAGCGAATGAATTCGCCGCTGGAAAAACGCAAAGTCCGCCTGCGCGGACTCGGCGGCCTGGCGGCATGCGGCATCCCGAGCACCTGTGCGTCCGCAACCGGGAGAACACCGGATTAGATCCGCAATGGGCGTAGTCCGCCCGCCGACGACGCCTCGCCGAACCCACTGTCACACCGCACCAACCCGCCGCGGTGCGGGCCACAACGCCCCGGCCACCCCGGGATGATCCCGGGGCTGGAACGGCGATAAGCCCCGCCCTGGGCTCGCGGAGCTCGCCCGGCGGGGCTTCACCTGCTCGGGTCGTCGCAGGCCGGCGCGCCTGGGCATCCCGGTGCGCCAACGAGGTGCGTCGCGGATGCCCTCCGCTACCATCGGACGCGCAGCCCCGCGCCGTTTGCGGGGCTTCCCGCTGTTCCAGCCGCGGATTCATCCGCCCGACGCGGAATCCGACTGACGCGACATCCGCCCGACGCGACATCCGCCCGACGCGGAATCCGCCCAGCGCGAAATCCGCCCGATGCCACATCCGCCCGATGCGACCTCCGCCTGACACGACATCCGCCCGTGCGACATCCGCCCGACGCCACATCCATCCGCCGCGCATCCGTCTCGCCTACACCACGATCACCCACCCCGGCGCGCCCGGCAGCTCGAGCGACGACCCTTCGCGCAGCCGCACGGGCGCGGCCGCCAG
>DASQBH010000582.1:0-2915 GCA_035635315.1 Longimicrobium sp. | reverse complement strand
TGGTCCACCGACTGGTTCAAGGACCGCGAGGGGCAGATCGAGCGGCTGATGCGGCTGATCGACGCCTCCCGCATCCACTCGCGCGAAGCCGCCGCGGCCCAGGAAGCGGACGCCGAGGCGCGCCGCCTGGATGCCGAGCAGCGCGAGCAGCTGCGCATCGAAAAGATCGTGGGCGATGCGGACGATGCGCCGCCGCCCGCCGGTCCCCCGCCGCCGGACGAGCCCGCCGCCGTCCCCGTGCAGCCGTACGTGATGACGGACGCCACCCCGCGCTGGGCGGGAACGGACATCCTTGCCGCGCCGCAGTCGCTGCTGCTGGCCGCCCTGCGCGAGGTGGTGGATGCCGAAGCGCCCGTGCACATGGACGACGTGGAGACGCGCGTCGCCGCCATGTGGGGCCTCGCCCGCACGGGTTCGCGCATCACCGCACGCATCGGCCATGCGATGGACGCGGCGGCCGCGCAGGGCATCCTTGCCCGCCGCGGCGACTTCATCTGGGGTCCGGACGGCGCCGTTACCGTCCGCTCGCGCCGCGACACGAAGATCCCGGCCGAGCGCATCGCGCCGGAGGAGTACCGCGAGGCCGCGCTGGCCGTCCTCCGCGCCCGCGGCGGCCTGCCGCGCAAGGAGCTGATGGCGGAAGTGCGCACGCTGCTCGGCTTCACCCGCCTGAACGCGAGGCTGGAGGAGGCCATCACCACCGCCGTGGACGCCCTGCTCGCCGACGGCACCTGCGGCGAAGCCAGCACCGGCATCCGCCTGCGCCAGGAGCCCGCGCCCACGACGCCGGCCACGTAGCCGATCGGGCGCGATGCGCGCCTGGCCGAATCTTCTCGCGCAGCCGTGCCGTATGCGTCTGGCACGCGCACCAGGACGGCCGGTCCGCGGTTTTGCCGAGGACCGGCTCAGGCGCGATATTCGTTGCTGGCGGTCGTGAGGTTCACCCTGCGCAGGTGATTGGACAATGCTCGACGAGCGGACGTACCGCGAAGACGAGGTCGCGGAGATCTTCGAGGCGGCGGCGCGGCCGGTATCCGGCCGAAGCACGCTTGCGCGGCCGGAGGGGTTCACCCTGGCGGAGCTGCAGGCCATCGGCAGCGAGGCGGGGCTGTCACCGGAGCGCATCGCCGAGGCGGCCGCGGCCGTGGAGCTGCGCCGCGGCGCCGTTCGGCAAAAGGACCTGGGAATGCCGGTGTCCGTGGGCCGCACGGTGGACCTGCCCCGGGCGCCTACCGACCGCGAGTGGGAGATGATCGTCGCGGACCTGCGCGAGACGTTTGGCGCGCGGGGGCGCCTGGGCTCGCGCGAGGACGTGCGCGAGTGGCACAACGGCAACCTGCACGCGTACGTGGAGCCCACGACCACGGGCTATCGCCTGCGCCTGGGGACCACCAAGGGAGACGGGGTAGGTTTGAACCGGATGGGTGGGCTCGGCTCGGTGTTCGCGCTCCTGTGGCTGGTGGTGTTCCTGGTCGGATACGGGCCCTCGCAGGCGCCGATTATCGGTCCCCTGCTGATGCTCGCCGTCTCCGCCGCGGCGCTGGGCTACAACGCGCTGCGCCTCCCCGGCTGGGCCCTGGAGCGCGAGCAGCAGATGGAGCAGGTCGCCGCCCGCGCCCGGTCGCTGCTCGGCGCCCCGGAGCCGCAACAGCCAGCCACGACCGCCCTGCCGCTCGCCGCCGGCCTTGCCGGCGAGATCAGCACCGGCGTCGGCCTGCGGGAGGCGGAGCCGATCCGCTAATTGGTGAAGAACGCGAAGAAACGCAGCGGGCGGCCCTATCAGGAGCCGCCCGCTGCTTGTCTACGGGTCAGAAGACGAATACCAGCTGGGCAAAATTTGCCTTGCGCCTTCTACCGCGACGATCACCACCTCGTCCTGTTCCACTCGGTAGATCACCCGATGGTTCTTCACGATGATTTCGCGGCGTCCGCGATGCCGCCATTCGGGGACGATCCGGCCCGACAGAGGGAAATCACGCAGCCTCTCCGCCGCATCGTTGACAACTCGAACGAACCGTGCGGCGGTTTCATGTGAATGCTGGCTGAGGAAATGAGCGTGATCATCAACGTCTGCCGTAGCCCCTTCGGTCCAGGTCAGCCGGTAAGCCACGGCGCCATCCGCGCTTGAAACTCCTCATGCGTCAGCGTCCGCCCCTGCTCGTAATCAGCATCCCCACGACGGATTTTGCTTCGGACCCGAAGAATGTGATCAGTCTCCGCCACGGTGCAGTTTTCCGGCAGGTCTTCCAGTAGCTCGGCGTTAACGGCATCGATGCTTTTCATGGCATTGTCCTCGTCCGAGTGAGCTCGAATCCAGTGCCGTAGAATCTGGACAAAACACACCCCCAAAATCAAGCCGGTCGAATACGCCACCGACCGCGCAAAGTGGTCAGATTCCGCTGGGTTGGACGCCATCGCTCCCTCTCCCTGAGTCAGTCGTCGTGGCGGATGGAGCCGCGCATCTTCTTGACCGCCGACCGCTTCTTCTTCTCGTCCAGGCGCGCTTCCTTGGCGGCGCGCGAGGGCCTGGTCCGGATCCGCTTCTTGGGGATGACCAGCGCCTGCGCCACCAGCTCGGCGAAGCGCGCCGTCACCGACTCGCGGTTCTGGTGCTGGCTGCGCTGCTCGCTGGACGACATCAGCAGCACGCCCTCGCCGTTGATGCGGTTGGCGAGCTTTTCCTGGATGCGCGCGCGCTGCTCGTCCGTCAGGCTGGGCGACGCCCCCACGTCCCACGCCAGCTCCACCCGGCTGGACGACGTGTTCACGTGCTGTCCGCCCGGGCCGCCGGAGCGCGTGGCGCGGTAGGTGAGCTCCGCGCGCGGAATCCACAGCGAGTCGTTGATCTGCAGGACCGTATCTTCCGACATCCTTCTCCGCCGTCCTCTTCTGGTTGATTCAGGGCCGTTGCCGCC
>DASQBH010000581.1:0-2702 GCA_035635315.1 Longimicrobium sp. | reverse complement strand
TGGCGGGGCATTCACCAGGGCGCGGCCATCGTCTTCTTTGCCTACATCGGGTTCGACGCCATCAGCACCGCCGCGGAAGAGACCAAGAACCCGCAGCGCAACATGCCCATCGGCATCCTGGGCGGGCTGGCCATCTGCACGGTGATCTACGTGATCGTGGGCGCGGTGGCGACCGGGCTGGTGCCGTACGCGGACCTGCAGGGGTCCGACCCGCTGGCGCAGGCGCTGCAGATGGCCGGGCTGGGGACGGCGGGGTGGATCGTGTCGTTCGGCGCGGTGATCTCGCTTACGGCGGTGCTGCTGGTGTTCCAGTACGGCCAGCCGCGCATCTTCTACGCGATGGGGCGCGACGGCCTGCTGCCCAGGTGGTCGACCAAGCTGAGCACCAAGGCGCGCGTGCCGTACGTGACCACGCTGGTCACCGGCCTGGTGGTGGCGACGGGCGCCCTGTTCGCGGACGAGAACGAGATCTACGACCTCACCAACATCGGCACGCTGTCGGCGTTCGCCATCGTGTGCATCGGCGTGCTGGTGCTGCGCATCAAGGACCCGGACCGGCCGCGCCCCTTCCGCGTGCCCTTCGTGTGGCCGGTAACCCTGGGCGGCGCGGGGGCGTGCATCTACATCATGATGGGGCTGCCCTGGCACGCGTGGGAGCGGTTCGGGATCTGGATGGGGATCGGCCTGGTGCTGTACTTTGCCTTCGGCTACTGGAACAGCACCCTCCGCGACCGCCCCGGCGTCGGAGAGCCCGGAGCGCCCAACAGCTGACGCGGTTTCGGTGGATGGGTGACGAGGGCGGCGATCCGGACGGGTCGCCGCCCTCTCGCGTGTGGGGGCGCGGCGATCGATGTCGGTCCGTCGGGCCCCGCCTTGGGCTCGCGGAGCCCGCCCGGCCGGGGCCCTCTCCCCCGCCGACTTCGCCGCTCGTTCCTCGCGGCTCGCGGCGACCCCTCCCCCAACCCCAGGGGAGGGGTGATGCGTTTCCTCTGCGATGGTGCCCGTAGACGCCCCGCCCCCGCAGTTTGGGGGAGGGGTCGACCGCCGTTGCGAGGAACGAGCAAAAGGCCGGTCGGGGGAGAGGGCCCTGCCTTCCCGGTATGGGCCTTGCTCCCCCACCGGCCCGGCTCGCGGCCGGGGGCGCCGCGCGGGACTCGCGAAAAATTGTGGAGGGCGGGATGAGGGAGATGCGCAGCACGCAGGACGTGGACGACGCGCTGGGGCAAGACACGGCGATCCTGTTCAAGCACAGCACGCGCTGCCCCATCAGCGCCGCCGCGCGCGGCGAGATGGAGCGCTTCATGGAGCTGCACCCGGATACGACCGTCTACACGGTGGACGTGAACGACGACTCCAGCGTGTCGAAGTACCTGGCCGAGAAGACGGGGATCGAGCACCACTCGCCCCAGGTGATCGTCGCGCGCGGCGGGCAGCCCGAGTGGCACGCCAACCACTTCGACATCCGCGCGGACGAGGTGGAGCGGCGCGTAAATTCATAGCTGGGCATGAAGGGGGCGCAGAGGACCCGGTGCGGGGATGTCGTGGTCCGGCGCCGGTTACCATAGGCCTTGTTCTACCCATGGATCACGCGGCAGGTGACGCCCAAAACAGGATCTGTGTTACGTATCCTCAGTTCGAATCCAGACTTTTCCCTGTTCGGGGACGGCCTGATCCTGAGTGTACTCCGGCCTGGCTCGCCGTTTTCCCCGTACAGCTTTACCTCTACCGGCAGAAGCTCGTCAGGGCCGGTACCCACCGCAACACCGCGGATGGACGTGTTCGTCTCCTCCACGTCAATCACCATCCCCTATAACTGAACCGGCAGATTGCCAGCGGGCCGATTGCCTCCCGGGAAACCGCGGCGGCTCTACGTCCGTACGCACATCGCGACGGAGGCGGCGGATGCGCCGCGCGCGTCCATCTTCCTCCTCCCGAGGCTGCATCGCATGCGGATTCTTTCAGCGGGTGCCGCGCTGGCCGTGCTGGCGTTCCCGGCCTGTGCCCGGGGCCAGGACGCCGTGCTCGATCCGGCCGCGATCTTCCCGGCGGTCGATACCACCTATACCGTCTCCGGCCGGGATCATTCCGACACGACCGCCACCGCGGTGCAGTCGCTGCGCCGCACCACGCGCGGCGGCGTGGAGGTGTGGGAGATGGCGTACGCGCACCGCGACGCCACCATGAACATGGTGGACACCACTTTCTTCACCGCGAGCACGCTTTTGCCGGTCACGCAGCACCGGCAGAACGCGCGGCACCGGCTGGAGGTGGCGTTCGACGGCCCGCGGGTGCGGGTCAGCCGCCTGGAGGCGGGTGCCGCAGCGCCCGCGGTGCGGGAGCACAGCTTCGACCACCCCGTCTACGCCGGCTCGATGATGGACATCGTCTATCGGGCGCTCCCTCTGGCGGCCGGCTACAGGACGCGCGTGCCGTTCTTCATCCCGGAGCTGGAAGAAGTCTTCTGGTTCGACGTGGAAGTGGTGGGGATGGAGGAGGTGCGGGTCCGTGGCGCGGTCACGCGCGCGTGGCGGCTCCACTCCACGCTCCGGGGTTTCCGGGACGTGTACTGGATCAGCCCCGACACGCGCGCGCTGCTGAAGGTGGAGTCCGGCGACGCGAGCGAGTTCATCCGCTGACGCGCGTACGGCAAGCGCCCTCCCCCGCGTGGCTGCGGGAAGGGCAGGCGAGGAACGAGCCGGGTG
>DASQBH010000580.1:0-2334 GCA_035635315.1 Longimicrobium sp. | reverse complement strand
AATCTCTACGCTGGGCGGCAGAATCTTTCCCCTCGCAAGCGGTTCCTCGGCATCGCTGCATCTGTTGTCGCCGCATGGTCCAGCACGACGGCACGCTTCCACGGTGAGCGCCACAAGAATGGCTGGTGCTTTTCCGGTTGGGCGGTATCTGCATTATACAATTATTGTACGCCGTGAAAAGAGAGTAGGCTTCTGCGCCGATCCGGAGTATCACCGTCATAAAGCGTAGGGGTTACAAGGGATAATCCGGGATTGCTGTCACGCCGTAACGTCTCAGTTTACGCCAATCGTTATGGCACTTTTGTTGCGCTCGCTTGGCGGTGCCGGGCAGAGTACCTGTCCGCGCGGGGCGCGGTGGCTTCATGGTCACCGCCGCGCCCGCGCGACCCGCATTTCCCTGGAAGTGGAGGGACCCGTATGAAGCGCCAGCTCACCCTCGCCGCATGCTGCCTTGCCCTGGCAGCGTGCACGGACCAGCGTGACCCCGTCACGCCCATCACCCCCGATGGCCAGCCCAGCCTGTCGGCCGCCGGGATCGTGAAGACCAACAAGGTGGGAGAGCCCATTACCCTGCCCACCTACGATCCGGCGCACATCGTTCCGGGGCACTACAACGTCATCTACCGCATGGGGGCCAACGCCCGCGCGGTGACCGCGCAGATCCGGAACGCCCACGGCCTTACGCCCACGCACCAGTGGGACGAGGCGTGGATCAAGGGCTTTTCCGCGAAGATGAGCGACAAGCAGCGAGACCAGCTCAAGCGCCATCCGCACGTGGCGTTCGTGAACCCGGTGGTGCGGGGAACGATCGGCGGCACCCTGTTCTACCCGTACAACTGGGGGCTGGACCGTATCGACCAGCGCTACCTTCCGCTCGATGACATGTACGTCTACAACGACTCGGCGCCCAACGTGAACGTGTACGTGCTGGATACGGGCATTCGCCGGACGCACACCGACTTTGGCGGCCGGGCCCTGTTCGGCTACGACGCGGTCACCTCCGGCGGCACGGCCAACGACTGCCACGGGCACGGCACCTTCGTGGCGGCCATCGTGGGCGGCACCGAGTACGGCGTGGCCAAGCGGGCGCGGCTGTACGCCGTGCGCACCGCCGACTGCGCCGGGGGCGTGACCAGCGCCGACGCCATCGAGGCGGTGAACTGGGTCACCAACAACCACCGCAAGCCCGCGGTGGCCAACATCAGCTGGTACTTTCACGGCGTGGTGCCCGAGGTGGACCAGGCGATCTACGCCTCCATCCAGGCCGGGGTCACGTACGTGGTGCTGGCCGGCAACGACGGCGTGGACGCGTGCAACATCACCCCCGCCCACACGCTGAACACCATCACCGTGGGCGCCACCGACCGCAACGACGCGCGGCCCACCTGGTCCGACTACGGGCCGTGCCTCAACCTGTTCGCCCCGGGCGTGGACATCGAGTCGGCGTGGATCACAGACGACTGGGCGTACCGGGTGGACAGCGGCACGTCGTTCGCCGCGCCGCACGTGGCGGGGATCGCCGCCAACTACCTAGGCCGCGTGCCCACGGCCACCCCCAGCATCGTAAAGAGCGCCATCGTGAACAACGCGACCACCGGCGTGGTGACCAACGCCGGCACCGGCTCGCCCAACCGGCTGGCCTGGTCCCGCTTCTGAGCCTGCCGGCCACTCCATGAACGAGGGCGGCGCCGCGCGCGCCGCCCTCCACGTGGTGATCGTCCCCCGCTGTGCGCTGGACGGTCCGCGAGACGGTCACCGACTGTCCGCAGACCTCGGATTTCGCCGTGCCATCCGACAAAAAGATACGCCTCACACGGAGTCAACGGAGTTAGAGCGGTTTGCGGATCAGTCCGGAGTACCGGCCGGAAGTATGAGGAGCGGTGCTGGACAGTTTCCCGCCGTCTGGAGGGTACGCCCATGCCTGCCCCGCACTCCCTTGATCTTCGCCAGCGCGTTCTCGTAGCGTGCGATGCAGACAAAATGACGCGCAGCGAGATATCCGACACAGCGGGTACGCAGTTCTCCGGACCGATGTGCAAACCGCTCTAAGTTCCGCGCTTTGAGAACACCACCACTCGTCGCGAAATCTCTTGGTCGGCGGCGCTTCGAACTGTACTATGCACGATCGCTCCGCATCGATGTGTCACCGGCCACGGTATCACAACGGGAGAAATTTCCGTGTGTATGGGCATGTTCAAACGTCTACTTCAACCAGTGGAAACGTATGCCGCCCCTCCCAAGAGCTAGACGGACTTCGTCACTCGTGCACACGCTACTCCTATGTGTTTCTGCCGCTCTCGCGATGGATTCCCCCGAAGCACATGCCTTTACCAC
>DASQBH010000579.1:0-3915 GCA_035635315.1 Longimicrobium sp. | reverse complement strand
CCACCGTCACACCGATGTCACGGATCTCGAGCGCCGGCGGGACGGTGACTGTGGTCGGCGTCGTCTCGGCACCGCCGACGTCGCGCGCCGTGATGGTGTGTTCGCCGACGTCGAGGCGCAGCGGGCCGGTGAGCTCGCTGAAGCGCCCGTTGTCGACGCTCACCGACACGCTCCCGCTCGCACCTTCCACCGTCACGGTCCCCCTGCCGCGCTTCCATCCGGCTGCCGTTCCCGACATCCCCAGGGAAGCTTCGTGCGCCCCGCCGCGGCCGACGTGAGGGACACGGTGTTGCGCGTGGGAGCTCGCCACGGTTCCCGGCGATGCGCGGCGTGCAACCCGGATTCGTGTTGAACCTCCTTTCAGAACGCCGGGGTCAGGCGGCCGGATGCGGGCGACCGCGCCGCCACTTGAGCAGCTGGCCGACGACGGCCGGCGCGGCGGTCAGTGGCAGCACTACCATCCACTCGGCGGCGCCCAGCGGCACCAGTTCCAGAAGCCGCTGCAGGGGCGGCAGGTAGAGAGCGAGCACCTGCAGTCCCAGCGTAAGCGCGACCGCGCCCAGCGCGAACGCGTTGGCCGTCGCCGCGCGAAGTCCCAGCACCGCGCCGCGGCTCCGGGCGTTCCCCAGGTGAAGGATCTGCGCCAGGCTCAGTGTCGTGAAGCTGAGCGTGGTGGCGAGCACGGCGTCCCCGCCGCGCAGCCCCCAGAGGAACGCGGCAAGCGTCGCGGCCGTCATCATCGCCCCGTAGAAGCCCACGCCCAGCAGAAAACGATGCGAGAGGATGGCGGCGTGCGGGTCCCGGGGCGGACGGCGCATCACGTCCTTCTCTCCCGGCTCAACGGCGAGCGCAAGCGCGGGAAAGGTGTCGGTGACGATGTTCATCCACAGGATCTGCAGCGGCAGCAGGGGAAGCGGCAGCCCGGCGGCCCCGGCCACCAGCAGCACCAGCACCTCCGCCGCGTTGCAGCTGAAGAGGTAGAAGACGAACTTGCGGATGTTGTCGAAGACGATGCGCCCCTCCTCCACCGCCGCCGCCACGGTGGGAAAGCGGTCGTCCTGCAGCACGATCCCCGCCGCCTCGCGGGCCATGTCGGTGCCGCGGATCCCCATCGCCACGCCGATGTCGGCGCGCTTGAGGGCCGCGGCGTCGTTCACCCCGTCGCCCAGCATGGCCACCACCTGCCCGCCGCTCCGCAGCGCCGTCACGATGCGCAGCTTGGCCTCGGGGCTCACGCGGCTGTAGACGCCCACGCGCCCGGCGCGCGCCCGCAGCTCCGCGTTGTCCAGGCGGTCGATCTCCGTCCCCTCCAGCGCCTGGTCCCCGTCCCCCAGCAGCCCCAGGTCGCGCGCCACGGCGACGGCGGTGGGACGCTGGTCGCCGGTGATCATCACCGTGCGCAGCCCCGCCCCCCGCAGCTCGGCGATCGTCTCCATCACGCCCGCGGCCGGCGGGTCCATCATCCCCACCAGCCCGGCCAGCACCAGCCCGTCCACCTCTGCCTCGCGCGTGGTGCGCAGGCCAGTTGCAGACGCCAGGGCCAGCACGCGCAGCCCCTGCGCGGCCGCGGCCTCGTTCCACGCCAGCACGGCGCGGCGCCGCTCCGCGTCCAGCGGCACGGGTCCCGCGCCGGTCATCAGCAGCGTGCAGCGGTTCAGCACCTCGGACGGCGCGCCCTTGACCAGCACCTCGGTCCCGGACGCGCCGCGGTGAAAGGTCGCCATCCACATCCGCTCGCTGGAGAACGGCACCTCCCCGACCTCCGGCGCGGCACGGAGCAGGGCCGCGCGGTCCATCCCCGCCTTGCGGGCGAGCACCAGCAGCGTGGCCTCGGTGGGATCGCCGTGCACGCGCCAGCCTGCCCCGTCCGCCTCCACGTCCGCGCGGTTCGCCAGCGCGCCGATGCGGAGCACCGCGTGCAGCGGGCCGCCTTCGCCCGGCCGTACTTCTTCGCCGCCGTCGAGGATCGCCCCCTCCGGCCCGTAGCCGGCGCCGGTGACGGCGTGCTCGCGCCCACCCGCCCAGACGCGCGTGACGGTCATCTCCCCCGCCGTCAGGGTCCCCGTCTTGTCGGTGCAGACCACCGTCGCCGAGCCCAGCGCCTCCACGGACGGAAGCCGCCGCACCAGCGCGTGCCGCCGCGCCATCCGCCGCACGCCCACCGCCAGCGCGATGGTCGCCACCGCCGGCAGCCCCTCGGGCACCGCGGCGATGGCGAGCGCGATGGCCGTTTCCACGGCGAGCGCGGCCGGCGTGCCGCGGAGCGCGCCCATCACGGCGACGAGAGCCGCGGCGGCCACCGCCACCCACCCCAGGCGCCGCCCCAGCGCGTCCAGCCGCCGCTCCAGCGGGGCCGGCTCCTCCTCCACGCCGCCCACCAGCGCGCCGATCCGCCCCACCTCCGTGCGCATCCCCGTCGCCACGACGACGGCCAGCGCGTGCCCGCTCACGGCCAGCGTGGCGCGGTAGACCATCGTCCGCCGGTCCGCCACCGGCGTCTCGGCCGGCACCGCCGAGTCCGCATCCTTTTCGGCCGGCAGCGACTCGCCCGTCAGCGCCGCTTCGTCCGTCCGCAGCTCGCTCCCGGAGAGGAGCCGCGCGTCGGCGGGCACGCGGGTGCCGGCCTCCACCACCACCACGTCGCCAGGGACAATGGATTCCGCGCCGATCTCCCGACGCGCCCCGCCGCGCAGCACCGTGGCGCGCGCCACCTCCAGCTGCTGCAGCCCCTCCATCGTCCGGCGGGCGCGCAGTTCCATCACGAAACCCAGCACCGTGTTGATCAGCAGGACCACGACGATGGCGGCGGCGTCCAGCGCGTCGCCCGTCGCGAGCGCCAGCGCGGCCGCGACCACCAGGAGGAGGACGACGAAGCTGCGCAGCTGCGCAAGGAGGATCTTCCACGCGGACGCGGGCGGCACCGCGCGCAGGGCGTTGGGCCCCCACCGCGCCAGGCGCCGCGCGGCCTCCGCCTCCGACAGCCCGCCCGGCGCGCTCTCCAGTCGCGCCAGCGCGTCTTCCGCGGCGAGGGCGTGCCAGGCCACGACGCCCTCCACCGGGGCGGAGGGCGTCGCGGCCCGGGCGCGGACCGGCGCGGCGGCGGCCATGAGATGCGCGGCTCCCGTCAGGCGAGCGCGGCCACGGCGTCGTGCGCCGGCTCCGCCTTTGCCCCGCTCCACAGCGCCGGCGGCACCAGCAGCACCGGGCACGGCGCCGTCCGCGCCACCGCCGAGGCCACGCTCCCCACCAGCGCGCGCTTGACCGCGCCGTGGCCGTGCGTGGCCAGCACGATGAGCCCGGCGTGCCGCTGCTCCGCGTAGCGCGCGATCTCCGCGGCCGGGCCGTCGCCCCACAGCAGCTCCTCGCGCACGTCCACCTCGGCCCCATGCCCCGCCAGCGCCCGCTCCACCTGCGCGCTCAGCCGCGGACCCATGTCGGCGTGGTTGGCCGCCAGCTCGCCGCAGTCCAGAAAGCGGGGGATGACGTGCACCACGTCCAGCTGCACCGGCGGCAGCAGCAGGTCCGCGTCCGCCGGGCCCAGCCGCCCGCACCACCCCAGCGCCGCCGCCAGCGCGCCCGCGGCGGGGTCGGAAAGGTCGATGGGCACCAGCACCCGCCGCAGCGGAAGCTGCAGCGGGCGGCGGATGACCAGGCACGGGCACGACGCGGAGCGGATCACCCGGTCCGCCGTGGTGCCCAGCAGCCCCGCGGAGCGGTCCCGGTGCGGCCCGAGCACGATGACGTCCGCGCGCACCGCGGCCGCCCGCTCCAGGATGGCGCGGTGCGCGGCGTAGATCACGATCTCGCGGCTGGCCGCCCGCGCCCCCTCCGGCAGCGTATGCGCGAGCTGCGCGTCCAGCCGCTCGCGCGCCTCGGCGATGCGGCCGGGAAAGGTGGGCGCGGCGCCGTCGATCC
>DASQBH010000578.1:0-3907 GCA_035635315.1 Longimicrobium sp. | reverse complement strand
GGTGAACCCGCGGCTGGAACTGCGGAAAGCCCCGCAAACCGCGCGGGGCTTCAACTACATGATCGCAGCCCTCGCGAACACCCTGCTCGCGAGGGCTGTTTCGTCCTACCTCATCGGATCTGATCCGGTGATCCCCCGGTTGCGGACGCGCAGGTGCCTGGAACGCCGCACACCCCTTGGCCGCCGAGTCCGCGCAGGCGGACTTTGCGTTTTTCCAGCGGCGAATTCATTCGCTCCCGCGGGCGGGCGGCACGTTACCGAGCCAACTCCGCAAAGAGCATCATTCGCTCCCGCGGGCGGACGGCACGTTACCGAGCCAACTCCGCAAAGAGCATCATCCGCCCGGCAGGCGGACGGCACGTTGCCGGTCCGATCCGCGATCGCCATTGAACCACGGGGCGGACGAACACGTTGCCGGCGCATGAGAGAGCAATCTGTTACTGCATCCGCGGGGCAGGTACTATCGTGGATGGCACCGTCACATTCGATTCTCTCCATCATCCGGGTTCCCCGCCATGAGCATTCCCTCCAGAGCAGACGCGGCGGCCGCGCTGGGCCGCGAATGGGATCACCTGGCCGCCCGCGAGCGGCGCATTGTCGAGGCGGTGCTGCACCGCCGCTCCGTGGCGCGCGACGTGAACCAGGCGTTCATGGACGACCGCACGTTCGGCCAGCGCATGGCGGACCGCATCGCGGCGTTCGGCGGCTCGTGGCCGTTCATCGGCCTCTTCATGCTCTTTCTGGCCGGGTGGATGACGCTGAACTCCGTGCTGCTGGCGCGGCGGGGGCCGTTCGATCCGTATCCGTACATCCTGCTCAACCTGATCCTCTCCACGCTGGCCGCGCTGCAGGCACCCGTGATCATGATGTCGCAGAACCGGCAGGGGGAGCGCGACCGCCTGAACGCCGCCAACGACTACGAGGTCAACCTCAAGGCAGAGATGGAGATCCGCACGCTGCACGAAAAGCTGGACGCGCTGCGGGAGGCGGACTGGGCAGAGCTCGTGCGGCTGCAGCAGGTGCAGATCCAGATGCTGGAGCGCCTGGTCGCGGGCACGCGCCCCGGCGGCGGCCTGCCCGGCACGCCGCTCTGAAAGTGTGTTTAAGAATCGGCTTAACTGCTTGACTTCCTGAGGGAGGCGCCGCGCCTGACTCGCTGCTACGAAAGCAATTTGGCGCCGACCGAAGGATCTCGCCGGCAGCACCCGGGGGCTGGGTCGGTGCCGCGTGGCCAGCCCCGCAATCGCCGGGACGAGGTCCTTCGGTCGCGCGCAAGCGGTTGAGCAACTCCAAGTTCCGGAGGCGCGCTCCCTCACGAAGTCAATCCTCGGTTATCTGAAAGACCAGATTCTTAGACACGCTCTGAAAGCACGTCGGCGTCCACACCGCCGCCGGAGCGCGTGCCCGCGGACGTCCGAACGGCCGCGCGCCAGGGCTCCTTCCGCATCTCGCGCGCGTCTGCGCCCGCGGCTAGGTTGGTCGCGAAAGGCCCATCGAACACCGCGACCCTCTCGATCCTCCATGCCTCGAACCCTCCGTGCGCTCCCCGTGCTGGCGGCGCTGGGCTTGGCCGCCTGCGCGACGGCCGCGAGCACCGGCCCCTCCATCAGCAGCGCCGAACAGCTCGTGCAGGCCATGCACGGCCGCTACGCCGGCAGCTGGTACCAGACGCTCAGCTTTACGCAGGCCACCACCCGTACATTCCCCAACGACTCCACCCACACGGAGCTGTGGCGCGAGTGGGCGGCCATCCCGGGGCGGCTACGCATCGAGATGGGCCAGCCGGCGGAGGGGCGGGTGACCATCTTTGCCCGCGACAGCGCCTATGCCCTGCTGCACGGCCGCGTAACGCGCCGCAGCGGCCGCATGAACCCGCTGATGACGCTGGGCTTCGACGTGTACCGCCAGGCGCCGGAGCGCACGCTGGACCAGCTGGGGCGGCAGGGGTTCGACCTGTCGCGCTTTCACGTGGACACGCTGGAGGGCACGCCCGTCTACGTGGTGGGGGCGGAGCGTGGCGACACCACCAGCAAGCAGTTCGCGATCGAGATCGAGCGGCTGCTGTTCGCCCGCCTGCTGGAGCCCAGCACCAATCAGCCGGGGGCGATGCAGCACGTCTGGTTCCGCCGCTACGAGCCGCTGGCGGGCGGATGGATCGCGCCCGAGGTGGAGATCCTGGTGGGCGGGCGCCGCGTCTTTCACGAGGTGTACTCCGACATCCGCGCCAACGACGCGCTGGACGCGGGGATGTTCGCCATCCCCGCCAGCTGATCATCCGCCGGCAGCGCCGCGGACGCGCGACGTCCGCGGCCTTCATCCTCCCATTCCGCCGTCCCGCTCCCATGAACGATCCTCGAGGTCCGCAGCAGGGCGCGTCTCCCTCGCAGCTACGGCTCATCCGCCTTTCGCTGCTGCTCACGGTGCTGGGGGTGGGCGCCGCCGTCTCGTTCATGGTGCGCAGCAACCCGCCCGTGGGGACGGAGATGGCCCGTCCGCTGCTGCTGGTGAACGTGGCCTACCTGGTCGGCGCGATGATGGGGATCCTGTACTTTCAGCGGCGGCACGCGGCGGAGCCGGTGCGGCAGCGGCGGGTGACCTTCAACGTGATCGCGTGGGCGCTGGGCGAGTCCACGGCGCTGTTCGGGGCCGTGCACTACCTGCTCATCGGCAGCCCCATCCCCTACCTGGTGGGGCTGGCGACGCTGCTCGCCGCGTTCGTGCTGGTGCCCGTGCGCGACTGACCGCCCTCCATCCATCCACCCCGGGAGACGGACCGATGCCCAGCGCCAACGCCACCACGCGCTTCAGCGACCGGGTGCAGAACTACGTCCGCTACCGCCCCGGCTACCCGCCGCAGGTGCTGGACGTGCTGCGCGCGGAGACGGGGCTGGCGCCCGGGCAGGCGGTCGCGGACGTGGGATCGGGGACGGGGATCTCGGCGAAGCTCTTTCTGGACGCCGGGCACCCCGTGTACGCGGTGGAGCCCAACGCCGAGATGCGCGCCGCGGCGGAGGCGATGCTGGGGGACGACGCGCGCTTCCACTCCGTCGCCGGAAGCGCGGAGGCGACCACGCTGCCGGACGCGAGCGTGGACTACGTGGTGGCCGCGCAGGCGTTCCACTGGTTCGACCCCGCGGCGGTGGGGCCGGAGTGGCGGCGCATCCTGCGGCCGGGCGGATGGATGGTGCTGCTGTGGAACACGCGGCAGACGGACAGCACCCCGTTTCTGCGCGCGTACGAGGCGCTGCTGCACGAGCACGGCACCGACTACGCCTCCGTCAACCACGAGAACGTGACGGACGAGTCGATCCGCGCCGTGCTGGGCGAGGGATACACGCGGCGCGTGGTGCCCAGCGCGCAGGTCTTCGACTACGAGGCGTTGAAGGGGCGCCTGCTCTCATCGTCGTACGCGCCCAACGTGGACCATCCCGGCCACGCGCCCATGATCGCCGCCCTGGAGCGCATCTTCAGCGAGCACCAGCAGGACGGCCGCGTGCGCTTCGAGTACGACACCGAGATCTACTTCGGCCGCGCGGACTGACCGTCATCCGGAAAACCGCTACGCCCTGCACGGATCAACGGAGGAAAACGGCACGGGAAGATGCCGCTCCCTCCGTCGACCTCCCGTGCGGGGCTTCTTCTCTTTTCGATGGTCAGCCGGGCGCCGTGCCCAGCAGCTGCTCGACCTGCTCACGGCGGGGGTCGTCGCGGCGGGCGCGCTCCAGGTACCGGCGGTACGCCTCCATCGAATCGCCGGGGGCGCCCCAGTCGCGCACCAGGCCCAGCATGTACCAGGGCTCCGCCCAGTACGGGGCGGCCGCGGCGGCGGCCTGCAGCTCCGCCTGGGCCTCGTCCAGCCGGCGTACGTGGGTGAGCAGCGTAGCGTAGAGCACGCGGGTCATGGGGT
>DASQBH010000577.1:0-2757 GCA_035635315.1 Longimicrobium sp. | reverse complement strand
ACATCGGCGCGCTCCGCCAGCTCGCGCATGGTGGTGCCCTCGAAGCCGCGTTCCGCGAACAGCGCCGCCGCCGCCTCCCGAATGCGGGCCAGCTTGAGCTGCTTGTTGCGCTCCCGCCGCCCGCCCTCAGCGCTCATGGGTCAACCAATCCGTGCAAAAGTGAATGAGTTCATTTATGATCATGTTCACGTAAGCTACCCGCCCCGGCGGGGGACCGTCAACCACGGCGCGGCCAGGCCACGTTTTCAGCGAGGTGCGGCATGCAAAAGGCCACGGTAGTGATCATCGGCGGGGGGATCGGCGGGCTGACGGCGGCGATCGCGCTGCGCCAGCGCGGGCTGGACGCGCAGGTGTACGAGGCCGCCCCGGAACTGGAGGCCGTGGGCGCCGGCATCATGGTGCCCCCGAACGCCATGCAGGTCCTGGAGCGGCTGGGCGTGGCCGACGACGTTCGCGCCCGGGGCATCAGCATTCACCACGGCGATCTGTGCGACGCCCGCGCGGGGCTGCTGCAGCGGGTGGACCAGGCGTACGCCGAGCGGCGCTACGGAAGCGGAATCACAGGGATCCACCGCGCCCGGCTGCAGGACGCCCTTGCCGCCCGGATTCCTGCGGAGGCGCTGCACCTGGGCCGCCGCTGCGCGGCCATCGATCAGGACGACGGCGGGGTGACGGTGCGGTTCCAGGATGGCGCCGAGGTGCGTGCCGGCGTGGTGGTGGGCGCGGACGGGGTGCACTCCGTCGTTCGGCCGCACGTGGGGCCGGATGCGCGGCTGCGGTACTCGGGGCAGACGTCGTACCGGGCCGTGGTGCCGGTGCGCCTTCCCGAGGGGCAGCGGAACACCGCCGTCGAGGTGTGGGGCGCGGGGTTCCGCTTCGGGTACGCGCCCATCGCGCCGGACGAGGTGTACTGGTACGCCACCCGCGACGCCGCGCCAGGGCAGCGGGACGCGCCGGGGCAGGCGCGCGACGAGCTGCTGGCCCTGGCCGCGGACTTTCCGGCGCCCATTCCCGGCCTGATCGCCGCGGCCCGCCCTGATCAGCTGATCCGCACGGACATGTTCGACCTGCCGGGCCTGCGCGGATGGCACCGCGGGCGGGTGGCGCTGCTGGGTGACGCGGCGCACGCCACCACGCCCAACCTGGGGCAGGGCGGCGCGCAGGCCATCGAGGACGCCTGGGTGCTGGCCGATCAGCTCGCCGCCACGGACGACGTCCGGGCCGCCCTGTGTGCGTACGAGGCCATCCGCATGCCCAAGGCGCACCGGGTGATCAACACGTCGTGGCGTATTGGCAAGCTGGCCCACGTGGCCCACCCGCTTGCCCGCGCGCTGCGCAACTGGCTGGTGCGGCACACCCCGGAGTCTGCCACGCGCCGGCAGCTGGACCAGATCTACGCGCTGAACTACTGACGGCGTCACCGTCCGTCCGCGCGGCGTGCCAGGACGGCGAGGCCCGCCAGAAGGTCACCGGGTACCGAAGCAGCCGGTACTGGGCAGCGTCAATGCGGCGGGGGCGCGGGTGTGCGTCACGGTGTACAAGCGCGGCGCAAAAGAGGTGGTGCGGCGGCTGCGCGGGTGAAACGACGAACAGACGCATGATCGGCAGCCGTGGTGACCCGCGGCTGCCGATCCTGTTGTGCGGTGCGGTCAGCCTTCCGCGACGCGGAGGATGACCTTGCCGGTGCCGTGGCCGCTGTCCAGGCGCTCATGGGCGCGGCGGACGTCTTCCAGCGGCATCACCTCGCCAATCAGCGGGCGGCAGCGACCCTGCTCGATGACGGCGGCCATCTCGCGCAACCGCTCGCTCTCGCGCATCACGAAGATGCCGTGCAGTGTCTGGTTCCTGCTCGACAGCCCGCCCAACGTACCCTCCGGCGTAAGGATGCAGGCCAGCCGGCCGAACGGGCGCGTGGCAGCGAGGCTGCGCTTGATCAGGTCGCCGCCCACGGTGTCGAACACCGCGTCCACGCCACGCCCGCCGGACTCGCGCAAAGCGACCTCGGCGAAATCCTCCGCGCCGTAGTCGATGGATACGTCCGCACCCAGTTCGCGCAGCACGTCCTGGTTGCGCGCGCTCGCCGTCGCCAGCACCCGCGCACCCGCGGCTTTCGCGAACTGCACGGCGAACGAGCCCACGCCGCCGGCGCCGCCGTGGATGAGCACGGCCTCGCCCGGGCGCACGTTCAGGCGGCGGACGATGGCCTCCCACGCCGTGCCGCCCGCCAGCGGCACCGCGGCCGCCTGCTCGTGAGACAGCGTCCCCGGCTTGTGCGCGACGATGCGCGCGGGGACGGCGTTGTATTCGGCGTAGGTGCCCAGCGGGTTGCCGAAGATCTCGTCCATGTACCAGACCTCGTCACCGGGCGAAAAGCCGGTGACGCCGGGGCCCAGCTCCTCCACCACGCCGGACGCATCGTACCCCACCACCAGCGGCGGCGTGAGCCCCGCCCAGCCTGCGCTCTGGCGCAGCTTGGCGTCCACCGGGTTGGTCCCCGCGCAGACCACCCGCACCAGCACCTCGCCCGGCCCGGGCGTGGGCCGGTCGATCTCCTTCAGCTCCAACACCTCCGGCCCCCCGAACCGCTCCAGCACGATCGCTCGCATCACCTCATCTCCTGTGCACCGTGAAAAGCGCGGGCGGGCGGCGAGAAGCATGCCCAGTGGCGCGCAGCCAGGTGGCGAGGCTGGCGACGGAATGTCGAGGTGCACGCAACGCAGGAGGCGGCGGGGGCGCTGGTGTGCGTCACGGTGTACA
>DASQBH010000576.1:0-4347 GCA_035635315.1 Longimicrobium sp. | reverse complement strand
GGTGACCTTCAAAGAAAGTGCGTCAGTGCGGAAGTGCGTGAGTGCGGGAGCACAAAAGTAACGAAGTGCGGAGGATGAATCCACTTCCGCACTCACGCACCGGCGCGCTCACGCACTTCTGGAGACGTCCCAGGCCCGCCGGAGCTGGCCAGCGGCCGCCTCCGACAGCGTCACCTTGCGGCGTGCCATGGCGCGGCCGGCCACGTCCAGGAACTTGTCTACCCGGTACGCCGTCAGGTCCTCTCCGGTTCCCCAGCTGAACGGGGGAACGTACTTGGGGGGCAGCAGCGCGCCGTACAGGTTGCTCCCCGCGCCCACCACCGTCCCCGTGTTCAGCAGCAGGCCGATCCCCGTCTTCACGTGGTCGCCAAGAAAGCAGCCCACCTTCAGCTCGCCCGTGTCCTGCTCGCCGGCCGGCGTCCACAGGCGCACGGGGCCGTAGTTGTTCTTCAGGTCGCTGTTCGTCGTCTCTGCGCCCAGGTTCACCCACGCCCCCAGGTAGGCGTGGCCGATGTGCCCGTCGTGCGCCTTGTTGACGTAGTTCAGGCAGACGCTCTGCGCGAACTCGCCCCGGATGCGGCACCCCTCGCCGATGGTCACCGCCTCCAGCGAGCCGCCCAGCACCAGCGAGTTGCGGCCCACGTACGCCGGGCCCGCCAGCCGCGTGAACGCCTTGACCGTCACCCCGTCGTCCAGCCAGACGGGGCCGGCGGAGGTGTCGAACACCACGCACGGCTCCACCTGCACGCCGTTCCCCAGCAGCAGCGGGTGCTCGCCGAACTGGTGGGCGCCCGGGGGGAGCGCGGCCGTCCCCGCGTCGGGAAAGAGCGCCGCCACGTCGGTGGCCACCTGATCCGGGTTGCCCGACATCAGCTCCCACACGGGGCCGATCATCCGCCCCTCCAGCTCCACCGCGCCCGTGCGGTCCAGCAGGTTGGGGGGCGTGTCGAAGAACTCCGGCCCCGGCGCGGCCGTGCCGTCGGGGGCGAACCACCCCGCCACCTCGCCGTTCACGATCACCGCGCCCGAGCCGCCGCGCCGCTGCGTCCACACCTCGCCGCTCCCCCACGCGGGCACCGCGCGCGCGGAAAGGAACAGCCGGTCGCCCTCCGCGGGCGCCTCGGCGTAGCCCAGCACGGGGGGCGCGTCGCCCTCCTCGAATCCGCGCAGGTGGTCCGGCCCCAGGTGCGCCACGCATCGCGCACCGAACACGCGCTCGGCCCGCTTGCGGGTGGTGAACGCGCCAAAGCGCAGCTCGCCACCGGGCCGCGTGAGCGCGAACGGCTGCCAGCGGCGCGAGACCGCGTCGTCGAAAAGGATCAGGGAAACCATCGGCGAGTGCGAAAGTGCGAGAGTGCGAAAGTGACTCCAGCGGGAGAGGGGGGACCTCGTCGCGCAATCCTCTGCACACCGCAGACCGCGGGATTCACACACAAGGGCCCGGCACCGTGTGCCGTTCACTCTCGCACTTTCGCACTCCCGCACTTTCGCACTTCTTTTCAGCCCAGCGTGCGGAGGCCCTCCGGCAGCTGCTCCAGCATCTTCTTGAGGTCGGGCGCGCGCTCGCGGTCGGCCACGAAGGTCACCCCCGCCGTGCGGACGACCACCAGGCCGTCCACGCCGAAGGTGACGACGGGGCCGTCGTCGGCGTAGAGGACGGAGTCGCGGGAATCCACCGCGTACGCGTCGCCCAGCAGCACGTTGCCGTGCGCGTCCGGCGTGCGGGTGCGGGCGACGGCGTCCCACGCGCCCACGTCGTCCCAGGCAAAGGTGGCGCGCACCACGCCCACGCGGTCCGAGCGCTCCAGCAGCGCCTCGTCGATGGAGATGGTGGGCGCCACGCGAAAGAACTCGTCCGTGCCGCCCTCGCGCAGCAGGGGCACCAGCTCGCGAAACTCCGGCGCGTGGCGCTCCAGCCCGTCCAGCAGGTCCGCCGCGCGCCAGACGAAGAGCCCCGTGTTCCACAGGTAGACCCCGGAGGCCAGGTACTCCTCCGCCGTGGCGCGGTCCGGCTTCTCCACGAACTCGGCCACCGCGTTCCCCGGCTCCGGGTGCGCGTCGCCCTCCAGCGCCTCCAGCGGCGGGCCCAGGCGGATGTAGCCGTACCCCGTCTCCGGCCGCGTGGGCGGCGCGCCGATGGTGAACAGCCGCCGGTGGCCGGTCGCCAGCTCCGCCGCGCGGGCGATCAGCGCGCGAAAGGCTTCGGGGGGATGGATGACGTGGTCGGCGTGCAGCGACACCATCACCGCGTCGGGATCGCGGCGCTCCAGCTCCGCCGCGGCCCAGGCCAGCACCGGCGCCGTCCCCGCCGCGCGCGGCTCCAGCAGCAGGTTGCCGGGGCCCAGCTCGGGGAGGGTGCGCAGGATCGGCTCCGCCAGGTGCGCGCCGGTCAGCACCCGCAGCCGCTCCTGGGGGATCAGGGGGGTGATGCGCTCCACCGTGTCACGGATGAGCGGCTTTTCCGAGGCCAGCGGAAGGAGCTGCTTGGGGCGGCTGGGCGTGCTTACGGGCCAGAAGCGCGAGCCCACGCCCCCGGCCAGGATCACCGTCCACAGGTGCGGGTTGTCGCCGCCGGACGTCTCGCTCACGCCTCGTCCTCGTCGCCGCCGCCCGACGGGCCGCCGAAGATCTCGTCCACCCGCGCCAGCAGCTTCTTGGGGCTGAACGGCTTGGTGAAGAAGTCCGTGGCTCCCAGCTCCAGCGCCTGGCGGCGGTCGGCGTCCTGCCCCTTGGCCGTGAGGATGATGATGGGGGTGTCGCGGCGGTGCGGCAGCCGGCGCGCCTCGGCCAGGACTTCGAGGCCGCTGGCGTACGGCATCATGATGTCCAGCAGCACCACGTCGATGGGGTCCGGGCCCTGCAGCTCGTCCAGCGCGGCGCGCCCGTCGGAGACCAGGGTGACCTCGTACGGGCCCTGCTCCAGCTTCATCTGGATGATGCGGCCGATGTGCGGCTCGTCGTCGGCCACCAGCACGCGGCGAAGGGTCTGGGTGTCGTCTGCGGTCATCCTCGGCGGGAGCAGGGGGGAACCACGGCCCCGGCGGCGGGGTTGTACGCCCTCACACCAGCCCGGCCAGCTCGCCGCGGCGCTGCGAAAGCTCGCGCAGCAGCGGCGCGAAGCCCGCGTCGCCGCGCAGCAGCACCGCCAGCAGCACCTCGGCGCTGAGCACCGAGACCAGCGCCACGCCGTCGTCCAGCCGTACGACGATGGTGGAGGCGTCGCCCTGGCCCGCCGCGCGCCCCAGCGCCGACGCGGCGCCCGCGACGCCCGGTACCATGGCGCTCACCGTCTCGGCGTCCAGCCCGGCGCCGCCGGTGTGGGTGATGAGCAGCCCGTCGCGCCCCAGCACCAGCACGTGCTCCACGCCCGGGTGGGCGGCAAGCGAGGCGAGGGCCGTCTCCAGCTGGGGCATTCGGGCGTTCTCCGCTGCGGGTTCGGGGTCCGTGCAATGGCGGTCAACGTACCCGCCGGGGCTCGCCTCCGTCAACCCTGGCGCGCCCGCGGCACCTTGACGCCGCACCCGCCCGGTCCGTAAGGTATCCCCTGCGTCCGCCCCCGCGGCAGGCGCCTTTTTTTCACGCGTCACCCTTTCGCGCACGCGCGCGGGTGGCGCTGCGCTCAGGAGTGGTTCGTGCGCTTTGCCCGTCTGTACCTTCTGTTGGCCGCCGTTTTCGCCTCGTCGTCGCTGGGCGCCTGTGGCGACGATCCGCTTCTTGGCGACGTGCAGCTCAGCACCGACACGGTCACGCTGACCGTTCCCGGCCCCGGCACGCCGTCGGCGCTGGACCTGGCCCGCACCACCTCGCCCTTTACCCTGCTGCGCCGGCCGGAGCTGGTTGAAGACGCCGCCGAGTGGGACATCGCGCTGCGCAGCACGGCCGGGGGGCTTCGCTTTCTTCCCTTTGACCAGCCCGGCTCGCCCTACCGCGGCGCGGGGATCCGCACCAGCACCGAGGACTACGACACCATCGACGAGGCGCCGCGCGCCACCGGCGCCTACGGCGGCGACCCGGTGCCCGTCACCGTCAACGGTGTCTACCTCTTTCGCTCGCGGCAGTATCCCACCTCGGGTGGGCTGTGCGTGAACTACGCGCGGGCCAAGGTGCTGGCGGCGGACGCGGCGGCCGGAACGGCGCGCGTGGCCATCGTCATCAACCGCAACTGCGACGACGAGCGCCTGCAGGACGACTGATGCTCGACGTCAAGCTCATCCGGCAGGACCCCGACGGCGTCCGCGCCCGCCTGGCCGCGCGCGGCGCCGCGGCCGACACCGACGCCGCCATCGCCCGCGTGGTGGCGCTGGACGCCGAGCGCCGCGCCCTGGTGGCCGAGGGCGACGGGCTCAA
>DASQBH010000575.1:0-3693 GCA_035635315.1 Longimicrobium sp. | reverse complement strand
GACGGCGGTGGTGCGGTCGATGTGGATCACCGCGTCGAAGCGGCCGGCCATCCATTTGTTCCCTGCAATTTAGGACACACCGAAAGGGCGGAGCCACGTGGCTCCGCCCTTCTGATTTTCACCCGTGATCACCAGACAATTGCCCCTCGTTCAATCACTCGAAAGCAAGCAGTGGCTTCCTGAGGGAGGCGCCGCTCGGCACTCGCCTGATCGAGGAGCCAGGGCGCCGACCGAAGGATCTCGCCGGCAGAACCGCGGGGCTGGATTCCAGGCCCGGAATCCAGCCCCGCGGTTGGGCAGCCGAGATCCTTCGGTCGCGCGCAAGCGGTTGTGCTGCCTGCGGGTTTCGCGTGAGCGCTCCCTCAGGAAATCACGTTTTCCGCGCGCACCAGGAGGCTGCGGGATTGAATTTACTCTCCGGCCGTCTGGGCGCGGGGGCGGAGCTGCCAGGAGATCTCTTCCACGCCGGCGCGGTGGTTGAGCAGGCGCGCGCAGACGAACAGGAAGTCCGACAGCCGATTCAGATAGGTGAGCACGTCGGCGCGCACCTCTTCCACGTGGGCCAGGCGCACGACGGCGCGCTCGGCGGTGCGGCAGGTGGTGCGGGCCAGGTGCGCGCGCGCCGCCGTCTCGTGCCCGCCGGGAAGCACGAAGGTGCGCAGCGGAGGCACCTGGGCGTCGTATTCGTCCAGCAGCCGCTCCAGGTGGCGCCAGTCTTCTTCTTCGATGGACCGGGGCAGCTTGTACTCCAGCCGGCTTCCCGGCGGCGTGGCGAGCTCCGCGCCCATGTCGAAGAGCGCGTTCTGCGCCTGCCGCAGCTCGTCGCGCATCTCCCCCTCGTCCAGGGCGACGACCAGAAAGCCGAGGGTGGCGGACAGGTGGTCCAGCTGCCCGTATGCCTCTACGCGCAGGTGGTCCTTGGGCACGCGCTCGCCGCCAAAGAGCGAGGTCTCGCCCCGGTCTCCCCCGCGGGTGTACAGCTTGGACTTCGGCATGGATTCCCGATCAGCGCCGGCAGGCCACCAGCTGCAGGTAGCGCAGCCTGCCAGACGCGTAGAGGTCGATGGTGTGCTGCACGGCGTCGCGAAAGTCGTCCGCCATGCGCTGGCCCCACTCCGCGTCCAGCGCACGGATGCGCGGGGCGAAGTCGCGGTCCCAGGTGGAGGGGAACAGGCGCCGCATCACCCCGGCGCCCACGTGCGTCCAGTCCGCCGGCTCGCCGCGAAGCTCGAAGCCGGCCTCGTGGATGGCGTCCAGCAGTTCGCCGTCCGTCATCCACTCGGGGCTGCTCCAGTGGTGGCGCAGCTGGGCGCGGTGCGCCGCGTCCACGTCCCCCGTAAGCACCCAGTCGTCGAACGCCAGGCGGCCGCCCGGGGCCACCACGCGGTGCATCTCGCGCAGCGCCTGCGGCTTGTCGGGGATGTGGTAGAACATGTTGAACGTCCACGCGCAGGTGAACGCCCCGTCGCGCGCGGGGATGCGCTGCGCGTCGCCCCGCAGGTAGCCGATGCGCCCCCCCGGTCCGCCCAGCGACGCCGCCGTGTGCAGCTGCAGGGCGCTCACGTTCAGCCCCACGGCGCGGCAGCCGAACTCCTCGGACAGCTGACGCACCGCGCCGCCCACGCCGCAGCCCACATCCAGCACGGTATCCGCCGGGCCGATGCCGGCCATGGCGGCAAGGCGGCGGGTGCACTCGCGGGCACCCTCCACCCAGCGCGGGCCGCTCCCCCAGACGCCGGCGTCGTCCACCATGGGCGGATGCAGCTGGTCGCCCAGCGTCAGCCCCACGATGCCCGTTCCCGGCAGCTCCGCGCCGTCCAGCCACGCCGCGTCGTAGTACTCCGCCGCCCGCGCGCCCGACGCTTCTTCGCCTTCAGCCATGCCGTCCACGGCCCTTCATCAGAATCATCCCCGGACTCAGTGTGCGCGGCCGGACGTACGGGCCCTCACCCGGCTCGTTCCTCGCCTGCATGGGACGACTCCTGCGCGGGGGACAACCTATCGCGCGCGCTCCCCACGAAACAGCCCGCCACCCGTCGGCATCGGGCGCACGACTCCCGGCGGCGGCTCATGCGGGCGGCGGATCCGCGGGGCGGGCGTAGACGCCGGGGTGGGTGCGCTCCATCGCACGGTCGGGGTGGGTGAGGGGCCCGAAGCCGAACTGCGCGTACAGGCCGTGCGCGTCGTGGGTCATCAGCATCCACCGGCGCAGCCCCTGAAGGTCGGGGTGCGCGTCGAAGGCCTCCATCATCCACTTGCTGATCCCCCGGCCGCGGTACGCCTCCAGCACGTACACGTCGGCCAGGTACGCGTACGTGGCGCGGTCGGTGATGGCCCGCGCGAACGCCACCTGCGCCGCGCCGTCGAACACGCCCACGCACAGCGAGTGCTGGATGGAGCGCGCCACCACCGGGCGCGGAACGCCGCGCGCCCAGTACGACTCGCCGCTCAGGTACGCGTGGATGGCATCCACGTCCATCTCCTCCGCCAGGGTGGAGAGGCGCAGGTCGTCCGTCGATCGGGTCATGGGATGATGATCAGGCAAGGCCGTACTTCTGCGAGAACACGCGGGCAAAGCTGAAGCCCGCCACCTGCCAGAACCACACGCTGGTGGCCAGAAAGCCGATCCCCAGCCCCAGCAGGCCCAGGAACGAGAGCGCCAGCGCGCACAGGGCGATCCCCCACGCCCGCCAGTACGCGTGCCCGCCCTCCAGCGCGCGGGAAAGGGCGCGCGCCGGGTTGTAGATCTCGGCCGCGTCAAAGGCGCGGCAGTAGTGCGTCATGTAGCCGGGAATGGCCAGCGTGGCCAGGAGCAGCAGCACGGCGCCGGCCGCCGTCATCCACGCGGAACCGCCCCGACAGCCGGCGTACGCCAGCGCCGCGCCGGGAAGGTAGTAGTACACCATCCCGCCGAACGTCACCACCCCGTGCCGCAGCAGCTGCCAGGGGTCGCGCCACGAGGGCCAGGCCGGCTCGCCGCGCATCATCCGGTGCACCATCACCACGCGGTGCCCCATGTTCAGCAGCCAGCCCACGAAGGGAAGCAGGATGAGCGCGGCGCCGATCAGCACCTCGCGCCGCGACTGCGGCGTCTGCAGCGGAAAGGCGAACGAGGTGCGGAGCGAGAGGGGCGTGCGGAGGTCGATCACGGTGCCGGAAAACAGAAAGCGGGCGAAAGTGACACGAGGGTGTTACATTGTACGTACTTCAGCAGGATCCTCACAGCCCGGGAGGTATCATGGGCGGCAACAAGATCGTGTACAAGGAGGCGTTCGACCAGGCCAAGTCGGGCAAGCCGCGGTCACTCTGGCAGCGGCTGGTGTTCCCGTTCCAGGACCACTACACCCAGTCCTCGCGCGTACAGGGCGAGCACGACGGCGCCGAGGCGCGCGACAGCGCCGCCGCACGGGCGGGAAGCGCCCCCACCGGCACCGCGACGAGCTGAGAAACGGGCCCCGGCAATCGCCGGGGCTTTATCGTTTCCAGGCCCGGGGCGAAGGCCCCTGCCCTTTCCCCGGGCAGGGGCCCTCCGCGCGTCGGGCCGCTACGGCACGTACGGCAGCACGTAGGGCGCGGTGAACCAGGGCGTGTATACCTGCAGCCCCCAGACGCCGTCCCCGCTGGGGCCGGTAGGCCCCGCCGCGTCGCCCCACCAGTTGTTGTCCGTGGCCGCCGTGGCGCTCGTGTCCTTGT
>DASQBH010000574.1:0-3647 GCA_035635315.1 Longimicrobium sp. | reverse complement strand
ACCACGCCCGCACGTCCGGCGCCGACGCCAGCGACGCCCGCGCGCCCGGCGCCGACGCCCGCGCCTGCGACCCCGCCCGCGCCGGCACCAGCCGATTCGGCAAAGGCTTCGCCGCGCGGCTGACCCAAAAGCATCACGCGGAGGACGCGGAGGAACCGATTGAGACGCGGAGAGCGATTCTTCTCTCCGCGTCTCTCTTTATCCTCCGCGCCTCCGCGTGATCGCTGTCGGGAAGTTTCGACAGCCTTGCGGATTCCGCTCGATCGCACGATGATGCTAAAAAATCCGCAGGATCGTCCCACCTCCACTCCGTGATCGCATGAGACGCCGGGAATTCATCCAGCGCGGCACCCTGGGCGCGGCGGGGCTGGCGCTGCTGCAGCCGCGTCGCCTGTACGCGGGCAGCATGCAGGACGCCGACGAGCGCGAGCTGGCCGCGCGGGCGCTGGACGCGGCGCGCTCCGCGGGAGCCAGCTACGCGGACATCCGCATCCAGCGCAACCGCACCCAGTCCATCGGCACGCGCGAGCGGCAGATCACCAGCTTCGACGAAGAGGAGACGTACGGCTTCGGCGTGCGCGTGCTGGCGGATGGCGCATGGGGCTTTGCCGCCAGCCGCGACGTGAACGCGGAAGAGATCGTCCGCGTGGCACGGCAGGCGGTGGCGCAGGCGCGCGCCAACGCCCGCGCGCTCACCCGCCCCGTGGAGCTGGCGCCGGTGGAGGCGTATCCGGACGCGCGCTGGGAATCGCCGATGCGCATCGACCCGTTCGAAGTCCCGGTCGAGGACAAGGTCGCGCTGCTGATCCAGGCCAACGAGGCGGCCCTGCGGGTGCCGCGGGCGCGCTTCGTCAACACCTCCCTCTTCTTCGTCCGCGAGGAAAAGGTGTTCGCCAGCACGGCGGGGTCGTACATCGTCCAGACCCTCACCCGCACCTACCCGGTGACGACGGTGACCTCGGTGGCGGAAGACGGATCGGACTTCCAGACGCGGCAGAGCACGGACGTGCCGCCCAGCGGCCGGGGCTACGAGTACGTGGTGGAGTCCGACCTCCCCGCCCGCGCCACCGTGTGGGCCGAGGAAGCGGCCGCCAAGCTCACGGCGAAGCCGGTGGAGCAGGGGCGGTACGACCTGGTGCTGCTGCCCACGCACCTGCGCCTGATCATCCACGAGTCCATCGCCCACCCCACCGAGCTGGACCGCATCATGGGGTACGAGGCCAACTACGCGGGCACGTCGTTCATCCACCCGCCACAGGAATTTCTGGGCAAGTTCCGCTACGGGCCGGAGATCATGAACGTGCAGGCGGAGCGCAGCGCGCCGGGCGCGCTGGCCACCATCGGCTGGGACGACGAGGGTGTGCGCCCCGACGAGTACCTGATCGTCAAGGACGGCATCCTGAACGACCTGCAGACCACCCGCGAGCAGGCGCCCATGCTGGCCGACTGGTACCGGCAGACGGGGCGGCCGGTGCGCAGCCACGGCAACAGCACGGCGCAGAGCTGGAGCAACGTGCAGTTTCAGCGCATGCCCAACGTGAACCTGATGCCGCACCCCGACCGCGACGTGCCGCTGGACGAGCTGATCGGCGGCGTGGAGAACGGAATCCTGATCGACGGGCACGGCTCGTTCTCCATCGACCAGCAGCGGTACAACGGGCAGTTCGGCGGGCAGGTGGCGTGGGAAATCAGGAACGGGCGAAAGGGGCAGATGCTGCGCGACGTGGCGTACCAGATCCGCACGCCGGACTTCTGGAACTCGCTGGACCTGGTGGGCGGCCCCTCCACCTACTGGGTGGGCGGCACTTTCTTCGACGGCAAGGGCGAGCCCTCGCAGCTCAACGCCGTCTCCCACGGCTCCCCCGCCTCGCGCTTCCGGCAGGTGAACGTGATCAACACCGCGCGGGGAGGGTGAGGGGGTGAACGGGTGAGGGGGGTGAAGAGGAGGGATAACGCGGAGTGACCCTTGGGGGCCCTCACCCCCGACCGGCCTTTCGCTCGTTCCTCGCGACGGCGGTCGACCCCTCCCCCAACCCCGGGGGAGGGGTTGGCGTTTCCTCGACCATGGTGCATGTAAACAACCCCTCCCCCGCAGTTTGGGGGAGGGGTCGCCGCGAGCCGCGAGGAACGAGCGGCGAAGACGGCGGGGGAGAGGGCCCCCCCGGCGTAGCCGTGGAGCCTGCCTCACCCCTTCATCCTTCACGTCACCGCCACCTTCACCCGTTTCCCGCGGCCCGGAACCTGCCATCCCTGCGGCGCGAAGCCGCCCGTCCCTCCGGGGGGCGGGCGGCTTTCTGATGACCACAGGCATGAAGGGAACCATGATCAATCGATATTCAGCCGCGGCGCTCGCGGCGCTCCTGCTGGCGGCGTGCGGCGGCGACGCGGACGAGGCGGAAAAGCTGCCGGAGCCCCAGGCCCAGGCCCCCGCCAACCCCAACGGCGTGGCCGTGGCCTGGGAGCGCCAGGCGCCGGGGATGACGCCCGAAGAGCTGGAGCGGGCGCGGATGGACATGAGCTGGCAGGAGCTGGTGCAGCTGGACACCACCGGCTCCGGCGCCCCGGCGCGCGCCAATCCCGAGAAGTGGGAGCAGATCGACGCGCAGGCGGTGAACAGCGGCGGCCAGTTCGTCCCGCTTACCGGCGACGTGGCGGGGCCCTCGGTGCTGCGCACGCAGATCCTGCTGGACCGCGCGATGTTCTCCCCCGGCATCATGGACGGACGCTGGGGCAAGAACACCGTGCAGGCGCTCTACTGGTTCCAGCGCCGCGAAGGGCTTCCCGCCACCGCACGGCTGGACAGCGCCACCTTCCAGCGCCTGCGCCAGGCCGCCGGCAACCCCAGCGAGCTGGTGGTCCGCAAGACGCTCACGGAAGAGGACGTGAAGGGGCCGTTCACGCAGATCCCCGAAGACATCTACGAGCACGCCAAGCTCAGCTGCTCGTGCTACGAGTCGCTGACGGAGAAGCTGAGCGAGGACTACCACGCCACGCCCGACCTGCTCCAGAAGCTGAACCCCGACGTGGACCTGGACAACCTGCGGGCCGGGCAGGCCATCTACGTTCCCGCCGTGCGCGACGAAAGCCGCGCCGGCACCCGCGGGCAGGTGGCCAAGCTCATCGTCTCCGGGCGCGGCAACTACGTGCACGCGGTGGATGCCGGCGGAAAGGTGCTCTACCACTTCCCCAGCACCCTGGGCGGCAAGTACTCGCCCTCGCCCTCCGGCGGATTCAAGATCAACGGGGTCACGCAGGACCCGTCGTGGCATTACCAGCCCGGCATCCTGGTGGGCGTGCCCGACAGCGAGCCGGAAGCCATGATCCCCGCCGGGCCCAACGTGGCCGTGGGCAAGGTGTGGATCGACCTGTCGGAGCCGCACTACGGCATCCACGGCACCAGCGAGCCGCAGACCATCGGCTACGCCGCCAGCAACGGGTGCGTGCGGCTGACCAACTGGGACGTGGAGTTCCTGTCGCACCACGTGCGCGCCGGCGTGCCCGTGGAGTTCCGCGACATCAGCGGCCAGAAGCAGGCGGAGGATCCCGCCAACGCCACCGCCGCCGGCGCGTCGCCCACCGCCGGCCGCTCGGCCGCCACCACGCCCGCGCCGTCCACGAGCGGCAGCGGCCGAGCCTCGTCCGCGAGC
>DASQBH010000573.1:0-4144 GCA_035635315.1 Longimicrobium sp. | reverse complement strand
GATCACGTCCGCCAACCCGTCGGGCGAGACGTCGATCGCCGCGTCGCCCGACATCTCGTCGGCGCGAACGATCGTTGTCCCGTGTTCGGGGAGCGCGGCCGCCGCGGCACCGGCCGTCACGACCACCGGAAGCGCCGCGTCGGCGATGATCCATCCCAGCCGCTCCGCCGGGTAGCCGGGATCGAGCGGGACGTAGGCGCCGCCCGCCTTCCAGATCCCCAGCACCCCCACCAGCAGTTCGGGCGTGCGCTCCATGCACAGGCCTACCGGGGTCTCGGGCCCGACGCCCAGGTCGCGCAGGTGCCGGGCGAGGATCGCCGCGCGCCGGTCCAGCGCGCCATAGGTCACGGCTTCGAGCCTGTCCAGGAGGGCGACGGCCTCCGGAGCGCGGCACGCCCACTCGGCGAAGAGCGCGTGGGCCGGCGGGTCGGAGCTTCCGCGCTCCGTGCGGTTCCAGGCATCCACCACCAGGCCGCGCTCTTCCGCCGAGAACAGGTCCAGCTCCGAGAGCCGTACGTCCGCATCTGCGGCGACCTGCTCCAGCACCCGCTCCAGTTGGCCGAGCATCCGCACGATCGTGCTGCGCTCGAAGAGGTCGGTGCTGTACTCCAGCGCGCCGCGGATGCCGCCGTCGTGCGGGACGGCGGTGAGCCCCAGGTCGAACCGGGTGGTCTCCGCCTCCGCGGACACCCCCTCCATCCGCAGCCCCGCGAGGTCGAAGCCGGAGCGATCGGCGTTCTGGAGGGTGAACATCACCTGGAAGAGCGGCGAGTGGCTCAAGCTGCGCTCCGGCTGCAGCTCGGCCACCAGCTTCTCGAAGGGCACCTCCTGGTGCTCGTACGCGCCCAGCGTGACGTCCCGGACCCGCCGCAGCACCTCGCGGAAGCCCGGGTCGCCCGAGAGGTTGGTCCGCAGCACCAGGGTGTTGACGAAGAAGCCGATCAGCTCCTCCACCTCCCCGCGCGTCCGCCCCGCGATCGGGCTCCCCACGACGATGTCCTCGCTCCCGCTGTACTTCGACAGCAGCACCTGGAAGGCGGCCAGCAGCGTCATGTACAGCGTCGCGCCCTCGCTCCGTCCCAGCCGCTGGAGACGCTCCAGCAGCTCCAGGGAGAGCTCCACCGGAACCGATGCGCCCCGGTACGTCTGCACCGGCGGGCGAGGATGGTCCGTCGGCAGCTCCAGCAGCCCCGGCGCTCCCGACAGGCGCTCCCGCCAGAACGAGAGCTGCCGGTCCAGCACCTCGCCCTCCAGCTGCTCGCGCTGCCACACCGCGTAGTCGGCGTACTGCACCGGCAGCTCGGAGAGCGGCGACTCACGCCCCGCCAGGTACGCCGCGTACAGCGCCGAGAGCTCGCGGAACAGCACCCCCATGCTCCATGCGTCGCTGACGATGTGGTGCATCGAGAGCAGCAGCACGTGGTCTTCCTCGCCCAGCCGAAGCAGCGCCGCGCGGAAGAGCGGTCCCGCCGAGAGGTCGAACGCCCGCCGCGCCTCCTCGCCGGCGCGCCGCCTGAGCGCCGCCTCCCGATCCGCCTCGCTCAGCGCCGACAGGTCCTCCACCGGCAGGGCGAAGGAGCCGAAGGGCGCGATCACCTGCACCGGCGAGCCGTCCACCTCGCCGAAGACCGTCCGCAGCGCCTCGTGACGCCGCACGATCTCGCCCAGCGCGCGCTCCAGCGCCGCCTCGTCCAGGGCTCCGCCCAGGCGCCATGCCGCGAGAATGTTGTAGGTGGCGCTCCCAGGCTCCAGACTGTCCAGGAACCAGAGCCGCTCCTGCGCGAAGGAGAGCGGCAGCGCCCCCGCGCGCTCGGTCGGCACCACCAGCGGCAGCACCAGCAGCCCCGCGCGGCGCATCTCCTCCACGCGCCCGGTCAGCTCCGCCACCGTGGGTCCCTCGAAGATCGCCCGCAGCGGCAGCTCGATGGCGAATACGTCCCGGATGCGCGAGACCACCCGCGTGGCCAGCAGCGAGTGCCCGCCCAGGTCGAAGAAGCTCTCCGTCACCCCCACGCGCTCCAGGCGCAGCACCTCCGCCCAGATCCCCGCCAGCACCTCTTCCACGGGAGTGCGCGGCGCCACGTACCGGTCCGCGTTGGCCGCGTACTCCGGCGCCGGCAACGCCTTGCGGTCCAGCTTGCCGTTGGGCGTCAGCGGCAGCGCGTCCAGGAAGACGAACGCGGACGGCACCATGTACTCCGGCAGGCTCTCGCGCAGGTGCGCGCGCAGCTCAGCCGCCTCAACCCCTCCGACGACGTACGCCACCAGCCGCTGCTCGCCCGCATCCGCGCGCGCCACCACCACGCAGTCGGCGACGCTCTCGTGCCCCCGCAGGACGGCCTCGATCTCGCCCAGCTCGATGCGGAAGCCGCGCACCTTCACCTGGTGATCGAGCCGCCCCAGGTACTCGATGGCGCCGTCCGCCCGCCACCGCACCCGGTCGCCCGTGCGGTACAGGCGTGCGCCCGCTTCTCCCGAGAACGGATCGGGGACGAACCGCTCCGCCGTCAGCCCGGGGCGGCCGAGGTACCCCCGCGTCACCCCCGCTCCCCCCACCCACAGCTCACCCGCCACGCCGACCGGCACCGGACGCCCGTGGCCATCCACCACGTACGCGCGCGCGTTCGGGATCGGCCCGCCGATGGGGATGACCGCCGCTCCCGCCGCCCCCGCCGCGTCCGGGGGACACCGGTAGGCGGTGCTCCACACCGTCGCCTCGGTGGGGCCGTACTCGTTCACCAGCTCCGTGTGCGGAAGGAGTGCTCCGTGCTGCGCCGCCAGCTCCCAGGTCGCCGCCTCGCCCGCCACGATCGCCCGCGCCAGCGACGGCAGCGGTCCCTCAACGAAGCGCAGGAGCGCGGCGTAGTAGGACGGGACGCAGAGGAGATCGGTGATCCCCTCCTCCCCCGTCCGCCGGACCACCTCCGCGGGCTCGGCGTGCGCCTGCCCGCGCATCAGGTGGAGCGCGCCGCCTCCGCACAGCGTCCAGAACACCCCCGCCACCGAGCTGTCGAACGCGATCGAGGAGAGCAGGAGGAAGCGCTCCGGGTCGGCCCCGTACCAGGCGGTGCGCGCGCGGGTGGAGCTGACCAGGCTGCGGTGCGGCACCCCGGTGCCCTTTGGCCGGCCCGTCGAGCCGGAGGTGTGGATCACGTACGCGAGGTTCTGCGGATGCACCCCGCTCGCGGGAGGCGTCTCCGGCTCGCCGGCGATCGCTTCCGCCTCCGCGTCCAGGTCCACGACGGCGAAGGAGTCCACCTCCCCGCCGGCCAGCGCCGCCTCTGCGCCGCCGCCGGTCACCAGCACCCGCGCGCCGCTGTCCTCCAGCACGTAGCGCAGCCGCTCCGCCGGGTACGCCGGATCCAGCGGCACGTACGCGCCGCCGGCCTTCAGCACGCCCAGCACGGCGGCGACGAGGGCCGGCGAGCGCTCCACCAGCACCCCCACCCGCACCTCCGGGCCCACCCCACGCCGCCGGAGATGGTGCGCCAGCCGGTTCGCACGCGCATCCAGCTCGCGGTAGGTGAGCGACTCCTCCTCGACGCGCACGGCCACCGCCCCCGGCGTGCGCGCCGCCTGGGCTTCGAACAGCTCGTGGATGCACCGGTCCGCCGGAACCTCGGCCGCCGTCCGGTTCCACTCCTCCAGCACCAGCGCGCGCTCCGCCTCCGGCAGCACGTCGAGGTTCCCGATCGCCCGCCCGGGAGCAATCTCCAGCGCCTCGACCAGCCGCTCCAGCGCCGTGTGCATCATCCGGCACACCCGCTCCGCGTCCGCGGGGGCCGCCACCTGCGCCGTCAGCGAGAACGCCTCCCCCCGGTCGTCCACCGCGAGCGTCACGGGGTAGTTCGTCCGCTCCTGTACGCGAACGCCCCGCACGCCCTCCGTCGGCTGCCCCGCCCCGGAGGAACGCCCGCTCCCGCCCACGTAGCGATAGTTCAGCAGCGAGGTGAACAGCGGCGCGGGGGCCGCCACGCCGCTGGAGCGCTGCGCCAGCGCCAGGGAGGCGTGCTCGTGCCGCAGCAGGTCCGCCAGCAGCGCGTGCGTGCGCCGCACCGCCGCCTCGACCCCTTCCTCTCCCACCCCGATCCGCACCGGCAGCGTGTTGATCAACGGGCCCATCACCCGGTCCGTGCCCTCCCCG
>DASQBH010000572.1:0-2361 GCA_035635315.1 Longimicrobium sp. | reverse complement strand
GGGCTTGAAACACATTTCCCGCCGCGTGCACCCGCATCCCGATACGGGAGAAGCCGGGGCAGGCGTGGAATCCGGCGGCGGCTTCGGCGGGCCCGGGGGCCTTCGGCGGAATTTTCTCTTGACATGTGGAGCGGGCGGTTGTATGTTTGGTCTTGCGAACAAACCGCGGGGCGAAAATCCCGTGGACACCAGAGTGCAAGAGGACCTGGGACGCTTTCGCCTCCCTGGTCCTTTTTCGTTTCGGTGGTTCGCAAACGCCCGCGCCCGGGGGGTGATCAGCCCGGGCAAAGAACATGACGATCGTTGGTCGGATGTCCCGTACCTCGAGAGTCGGTCAACACAGTTTCAGGAGAGTACGGAGATGGCGACGACCGGTACCGTCAAGTGGTTCAACGACAGCAAGGGCTTCGGCTTCATCACGCCCGAGGACGGCAGCAAGGATTGCTTCGTCCACCACTCGGCCATCCAGGGCAGCGGCTTCAAGTCGCTTACCGAGGGTGAGCGCGTGGAGTTCGACGTGGTGCAGGGCCAGAAGGGCCCCGCGGCCGAGAACGTCGTGCGCCTGGGCTAATCCCCAAGCGTCCACGTGACGGCGGGGCCGCTCCACCCAGGTGGAGCGGCCCCGTTTTCTTGTGCCCAGCGGTCAAGTGCCCAGGTTCTAGTACCTAGTACCAAAGTACCGAGTACGACTTCTCATACCGAATCCGGAAACAACCTCGTGATTTCCTGAGGGAGGCGCCGCTCCACAACCTGCTTGTACGACCCACCCTGGCGCCGACCGAAGGATCTCCGCGGGGCTGGATCTACGCCGCGAATCCGGCCCCGAGGCTACCGAGAGGAGATCCTTCGGTCGCGCGCCAACTGAGGTGCGAGCAGAGGGTTTCACGCGGCGCTCCCTCAGGAAATCAGCGCTCTTTTTCCGGATCTGGTATCACACTTGGCACCTGGCACTCGAAAACAAGCGGGCCGCCCTGTTTGATCAGAGCGGCCCCGCTTGTCTTTCCATCAACGCGCCGACGGCTTTCAGGCCGCCGCCACCAGCACGTTCGACGCGGCCGCAAAGAAGGGCCGCGCGCCCTCGGAGGAAAGCCGGATCTCCAGCAGCCGGCTGCCGTCGCTGGTCTTGCCCAGGACCGCCGCCACAACCCCCTCACCGCCCGTGCAGTACACCTCGTCGCCCACCTTGGGCGTGTGGTCGCTCTGCGCGACCCAACCGGGGTGCTTGTCGGCGCTCACGAACAGATCGTCGTCGCGAATGCGCTTGGTGCTGTTGCCCATTGCCATCGGGGGTCCTCCTTCTGCTGGGGGTAGTGATCGGGCTCGTTCCGGAGCTCAGCTCTTGTGACGGTAGGTGATTCGTCCGCGCGTAAGGTCGTACGGCGACAGCGACAGGGTCACGCGGTCGCCCACCATCACGCGGATCTTGAACTTGGTCATCTTGCCGGCGCCGTAGGCCAGCACCACGTGCCCGTTCTCGAGCTCGACGCGGTACTTGCGGTCCGGGAGCACCTCGGTCACGTGCCCGTCAACCACGATTCCTTCTTCCTTTGCCAAGCTCCTCCCCTTCTGCACACGGTGCGTTCAGTGGATGATGGCCCGCGGCGTCCGTCGCCTATGGACGGACTCCGGGGCAGTACAGACGTGTGTATACCGCGCCAGTCCCAATCGGTTCCGTGGTTGGGGGGTTCGGATCAACGCGCTTTGGCAGATCACGAGTTGCGCCCGACGCGGGGCCCCTCCCCCGGCCCCTCCCCGCTCGTTCCGCGCGGAGAGGGGAGAATTCGATGCCGCCTCGGCAGTTGTCGAGCGCGTCACCTCTCCCCCATGGGGTTTATGGGGGAGAGGCCGGGAGAGGGGGGCGCCGTCGGACGCCAGCCCGATCCCCATCGCAGCGCTTCGACCCCGCCCCTACCCCTCCCCCCGCAGTTTGGGGGAGGGGTCGACGGCCGTTGCGAGGAACGAGCAAAAGGCCCGTCGGGGGAGAGGGCCCCCGCCGGCCGCGCTCAATCCTTCCCCGCGTCCTGCCCCGGGCACGGGAGCCGGCGCTGCTCCTCGATAAAGCGGACGGGGAGGGTGTCGGCGGGGATGCGGACCAGGTCGCGGGGCCACGTGCGCCCCTTGGGCTCCGTGCACCCGTCCTGGCGCGTGGTGCGGCGCAGCACCACCAGCACCGAATCACCCACCACGCCGCTGCCGCGCACCTGGATGCTGTCCGCGGCCGATGCGCGCCGGCCCATCGCGGCCAGGATGATCATCTCCTTGTTCCAGTCGAACCCCGGCGGCAGCTGCGGCCGCGGGCATCCCTCCACCGGAAAGCCGTACTCCCAGAAGCCGTTCCACTCCGCCTCCATGCGGAACACC
>DASQBH010000571.1:0-4993 GCA_035635315.1 Longimicrobium sp. | reverse complement strand
GCCGCGTCCCTGGGGGCCACTACGTCGGAGCCGAACAGAAAGCGGTCGGGGTACCGGTTGATGAGGGCGGCCGCGCGGCGGGTGACCGCAGGGCTGGAGAGGATGTACTTGCTCACCTCGTCCCAGCTGATGTCGAAATGGACGTGCCGCAGCCCCGGGTCCGCCAGGATGCTCTCCACGATTTCGGCGTGGTTGGGGCTGCGCTCCGCCGTCCCGGCCGAGGCCGACGGCTGCACCGGGTGCACCACGCGCCCCAGCCCCATGTGGGCCCAGATGATGGCCGTGCCCGCGTGCCGGCGGAGCAGCGCCTTCATCTGCGCCAGGTACACCGGCTCGGCGCCCGCCCGGGCGAACGGCATGTCCATGTCGTTGTGAAAGATCACCACCAGCCCCGCCTCGCCCGCCAGCTCGAGGATGCTGTCGAGCGCCGGGTTGGTCAGGCTGGCCACCTCGCCCGCCACCTTGGACGAAACGAACTCCTTGTGGACGCTGAACTCGCCGATCCCGCTGAACACGCCGGGGAAGGTGCGCAGCACCCGGCGGATGTGGGCGGCCGCGTACATGTCGGCGGGGTTGAACCCCGTGATCATGGGGTCGAAGCGGGCCTGCTCCGCCGGCGCGAGGGAGCGGTACGCCTGCGCGATGTACGCATCGGTGAACGAGTAGTAGTAGAGCGGCGCGTCCGTCTGCAGGTAGTAGGTGGGCGCGTAGCTCCCCGAGTTGGCGTACGACCAGGTCTGTTGCAGCGGGATGCCGAACAGGGTGGAGCGAGGGACCCGGTTGCCCATGATCCGCAGGAAGTCACGGATCTCCGTCCCCTCCTGCACGTAGTTGGTCAGGTGGAAGTGCGAGTCGTTGAACTGGGGCGCGGTCTGCGCGGCGGTCCCGCCGGCCAGGGCGGCGGCGAGCACCGCTCCGGCCGCCGCGGTGCGCCACCGGCACGGTCTCCCTCTCATCCGGGCAACCCTTCATTCCGGGTCTCCCCCGCGATCGCGTCTTCCCCGGGAGGGGAAGCGCACGGAGGCGCGTCACAGCAGGATGTCGGTCCCCAGCGAGACGGTGGTCCCGCTCTGCCCCGCCACGTAGAACCCGAAGCTCGAGGCCGTGGGGCTGCGCTCCACGCGGTTCACGTGCAGGTTCAGCCGCCAGCTGCGGGTTCCGGACGGATACACGCTGATCCCGCCGGAAAGCTCCCACGGCTTCCGTTCGAACTCGTCGTCCACGTAGCCGTAGGTCAGGTGGAGGTTGGCCTTGCGCGGCACCACCATGTACGACGCCTGCACCTGGAAGCCCCGGTCGTCGAGGTCGTGCGCGGCCCATTCGGGGAGCGGCAGGTCGGCGGTGGCGAAGTCGGAGAGCCGCCGGAAGTAGGCCTCGCCCTGCAGCGAGGCGCCGCGGTACTTGAAGCCCGCGTCGAAGGCGATCTCCTCGTAGGTGAGCGCCCGCACCGTCACCCCTTCGGCCAGCGCGCCCTCGTCGAACGGGTTCACGCCGTCGGAGAGCTTGATCTGCGTGGCGTTGGGCGGAACCTCGTCGTTCGCGTAGCGCCCCTCGCGGCCGCGCCCCCCCGACACGCCGAAGCGCGTGGCCACCCTCCGGTGGTGCTCGAAGTCCTCCAGCCCGCCCCGGGGGCCGAACTCGTTGGTGGTCGGCATCCACCACACGCTCCCGCTGTACATCAACTCGCGCGAGTCGTTGGCCGCCGTGGTGCCCAGCTGGCTGATGTTGTTGGTGAGGGAGAGGTTGTAGTAGAGCGTCTTTACCGGCTGCCCCGTGATCCACACGCCCGACGAAAAGCCGCCGCGGAAGAACTCTTCGGCCATCTGCCGGTCGCTCGAGGCCCAGAACGGCCACGAGCCTCCCATGGAGCGGGCGGTTTGGCTGGGGGCGATCCCCACCCCCATGGAGATGGCGGGGTGAAACCGGTACTGCAGGTTGCCGAACAGCAGCGTCTGCTGCGTGGTGGGCAGCGACCAGAGCGTGATGTTGTAGCGGAACCTGGGGTCGTAGAAGAACCCCGTGAGCCAGACCATGGTGCGGTGCCAGTTCAGGTCGTTGCGCGGCTTTACGTCGCGCTCGCGTCCCAGGTGGTCGGTGAAGGTCTGGCGGCCCGGCATGTGGTTCACGTAGCGGAACAGCCCGTAGAAGCTGATGTTCAGGCTGCCGCGGTCGCTCTTGAAGATGTCGAAGCCCTTGGCCGGCGTGAACTCGCCCGCCGTGCCGTTCTGCATGGAGCTGTCGGCCACGGTAACGGTGTCGGCCGGGTCGCGCACCGCGTCGTCCTGAGCGCCCAGCCAGGCGGGGAGGAAGGTGAGCAGAATCGCGGGCAGCGCCAGGCGCCGCAGCGTGGTGGAAAGCAGCGATCCCTTCATCCCTTCCTCCCTGGTTGTCCGATGATCGGCGGCGCGACCGGAGGGCCGCGCCGGGGTGGCGCGCCTACCGCGACGCGACGCTGTACGGGTTGCCGCCCAGCGCGTTGGAGATCTCGGTGATCGCCCGCTGCGCGCGCACGCTGTTCCCCGCCTCGTCCAGGGGCGGCGAGACCACCGCGATGCCGAACTTGCCGGGGGCCACGGCGATGATGCCGCCGCCCACCCCGCTCTTGGCGGGAAGCCCCGTGTGGTAGAGCCACTTTCCCGAGTCGTCGTACAGCCCCGCCGTGGCCATCACGGCCAGCACCTCGGGAACCAGCCCCGGGTCCAGCACCTGCCGGCTGGTCACCGGGTTGCGCCCCGCGAACGCCAGCGTGGCCGCCATCACCGCCAGGTCGCGGGCGTTGGCCCCGATGGAGCACGCCCGGGTGTACACGTCCACCGCCTGCTGCGGGTTGCTCTTGATGTAGCCGTAGGCCAGCATCAGGGCGCCGATCGCCTGGTTGCGCTGGTTGGTCTCCGACTCCGAGCGGTAGACGTCCTGCAGCACGTTCAGCTGCCGGCCGGCGAACTCGTTGTGGATGCCGATGATCTTGGCCCACACCTCGTCGGCGGAGCGGCCCTGCACCATGCTGGTGGCGGTGATGGCGCCGGGGTTGACCATCGGGTTCAGCTCCGCGCCGCCCGTCTTCTGCGCGAACTCCACGCTCATGATGGAGTTGAAGCGCATGCCGGTGGCGTCCACGCCGATGGTCCGCTCGATGGCCGCGGGCCCCTGCTCGCGAAGCACCTGGGCCATGGTGAAGACCTTGGAGATGGACTGGATGGACACCTCGGTCTGCGCGTTGCCGGCGGTGTACACGCGCCCGTCGGCGGTCACCAGGGCGATCCCGAAGAGGTTGGGGTCCACCTGGGCCAGCGCCGGGATGTAGTCGGCGTTCTTTCCGTCGCGCACGCCGCGGTACCGCTCGTAGGCCGCGTCCAGCACCGCCTGGATGTTCGGCTGCGGCAGGTCTGGCGTCGTGGCCGCGAAGGCCGCGGTCGCGAGGGCCGCGGTCGCGGGGGGCGCGGTCCACGCGACCACCGGCGCGGCGGGTGCGGGGCGCGGCGTGGCCGTCCCCGTCAGGGCCACGGCCAGGGCCAGCGTGCCGACGGCGGCGACCTGCGCCGGCCAGGAGGTCAAGGTTCGCTTGGTCATTGCTCGTCCCCTTTCCATTGGTGTGAGAAGTTGTACTTGAAGCCGAGCTGGATCCTCCAGTCGTCGGAGTCGAACCCGTCGCTGTGGTTGTCGCGGTGCCCCCACTGCCCCTCGATCCCCATGGTGACGTTGTCGATGGGGTAGTAGAGGAGGTTGAGCAGCGCGTACTGCCCGCTCTTGAAGGCGCTGGGGGCCTGCAGGTCGCTGTTCTCGATGTCGAGCCGCGAATATCCCAGCGAGGTGCTGAATCGCTTGCCCCAGGTGTGGTCCAGGAAGGCGACCAGTCCCAGCAGCGGGAGCGCCTCGCCCGTAACCGGGCTTCCGGGTGCGCCATCCGGGTTGGAGGCGATGCCGATGTCGGCGGGGGCGTCGTTCATGTAGTTCTGGATCGCCTCGCCGTACACGCCCTGCAGGCGCACCACGTCGTTCTTGCCCAGCTTGAGGTTGGAGCTCAGGTTCACCCCCCACCCCACCGCGTCGCCCGCCAGGTCAAACTCGTCGGTGCCCACGTCTTCCCACTCGATCCAGCGGAGCATCCCCGCCAGCTCCACGTATCCCCACTTGCCCGCCAGGCGCCCCTCGGCCGACAGGTCGGGGTACGGAAAGTGGGGGCGGATGTCGTCCAGCTCGATGCGGTCGGCGTAGATGCCGCCGTCGCCGCTGGCGCCGGGGCGCTCCAGCGCGATGGTCACGCGCGAGTCGCCCTGGACGGGCATGTAGCGAACCTGGATGTTGCGAAAGAACACCATCCCGTTGGGTCCCCAGTACTCCAGCGAGTTGGGAAAGACGTCAATGTCCATGAACGGGCTCCACGTCTGTCCCGCGCCAAAGCGGCCCAGCTCGCCGTATGCGTGGCGCAGGCGAAAGGTGGTCTGCCCGGCGTCGACGCCCGTACCGAACAGCTCGAACTCGAACAGGGTCTTCACCAGCCCCGCCGAAGTGGGCGTGCTGGTGCGCACGCCGAAGCGGGTCTGCCGCACGCCGTAGTACATGTTGCCGCTGGGCGCGAACTCGTCTTCGAACGACGGCAGCCTGGTGGGGCGCACCACGTCGAACCACAGGGGGTCCACCTGCTCGAAGTCATGGCCCATGTCGAGCATGACGTGCCCGTAGACGTCGAAGGTGGGCTTCGGCTCGTCCTGCGCCGCCATGGGCCCCGCGAGGCCACACAGGATGGCTGTGACAACGGTGCGTTTCACGCCTCCTCCTTTCGCTGGAGGGTTTCGAGGGGCGATGTCGACGCTCCTGGCACCCGTCAGGCACGTCCCGGATCCGGTGGTGCGTGCGAGACCGGTCCTCACAGCCACCCACCACCACCACACCAACTTCTTCCCGCCGAGCCGCTCGGCCGGGGCGGCAGCCGGCGTTCGCCGGCCGCCCGGTCCACCGCGCCGGAGCGCGGCGCACCGGCGCTGCGCCCGGG
>DASQBH010000570.1:0-13692 GCA_035635315.1 Longimicrobium sp. | reverse complement strand
AGGTCCTTCGGTCGCGCGCAGAACGCAATGCGAGCCGCTGGACTTGCGCGGGCGCTCCCTCAGGAAGTCACGTTTCTTTTTCCGGATTCGGTATGAGCTCCGCCGCCGCCCGGGTCCACTGGAATCGAGAGATGGAGGATGGATGAGCCGCTGGACCGATCCGCAGGCATGGGCGCGCCTGCTCACGCCGGAGGGCTGCCCCATCTGCATCGACGGCGGCCCGACGAACGTGATCGCGGAGCTGGAGGTGTCGTCGGTGGCGATGGGCGAGGAGGCGAGCGGACTTCCCGGCAGTTGCGCGCTCTTCTTCAGGCGCCACGCCATCGAGCTGCACGACCTGACGGACGACGAAGGCGCCGCGTGGATGCGCGACGTGCAGCGCCTGTCGCGCGTGCTGAAGCAAGCCACCGGCGCGGTGAAGATGAACTACGAGGTACACGGCAACACTATCCCGCACCTGCACATGCACTTCTTTCCCCGCTACCCCGGCGACCCGTTCGAAGGCAGGCCCATCGAGCCGCGCATCGCCATCCCACCCATCCCCGGCGCCCCCGACCACGCGGAGGTCCGACGCCGGGTGCAGGCGGCGCTGCGAGCCTGACGAACGCTACCGCTCCGGCCGCGAGGCGTGCTCCATCGCGTCACCCACCTCACCCGGCGGCAGCCCCGCCTCCAGCTCGTGCAGGTCCTCCTGGTTCCGGCGCAGCACCACCAGCACGGCGCCCAGCACCAGCGCCGCGGCGAACGCGCCCGTACCGGGCAGCCTGCCGGCCATGAGTCCGACAGCGAGCCCGATCGCGATGCTCGCCGCCAGCACAAGGAGCATTGCTTTCGTCATGACCCCTCCTTTCCGCAAGTCTGCCAGTGCGCGCAGACAGTTCCGTCACAGGTGGCGGACGGACCACGCGGACGTAAGCCGCGCCACCTCCTCCAGCACCCGCCTCGTTCTGCGAGTCCTGGTAGATCCATTCCCGCGTGGACCGCGGCCGGCGACGCTCAGAAGGGCGTGCGGAATAGCGGCGCAGGGATCTGTGTCCTCCCGGGGGGCAGGTTCAGGAGACGACCGGAGCCCTCGAACCGCCTCATGAGGCGCTCATACCGGTTACGAACGCCGACTTGTCCAGCGTCGGACGCTGCGATGGTGCCTTCAATGATCTCGTGGAGCAGACGCCGCTCATTGGAAGGAGGGGTGCGGCCAAGGCGTCGCAAGGCACGGCTGTAGGCTGCCTGAACTCCTCTGCCGGGATGCCCCGATTGATGGCCGGTGTTGATCAGGATGATCGCGGCCAGCTCGGAGATGGAGCCGAATCGAGACAGCCGGCCCGTGCCTCGCGGGTCGCCGTATCCTGGGCCGGTGCCCCAGGCAGCTCCCTCGTTGGGCCCCCGAGTCATCCCATGCAGGAAGGGATAGGGTGGGTTGAGATCGGCGATCTCCTGGAGCATGCCGCCCACGTCCACCCGGAGCTGCTCGTCGTCGGCCTCCCGCACGGCCGCCCGGCGCCCTCGCGGCGGTACGTGCTCAAGCTGAGTGCGGAGGGAAGTGAAGCGGGGCTCCCCCCCGAATGCGGCCATGAAAGGCGTGCGGAGCCCTGCGCGCGTCGCGCGGGCGGCGTAGTCGTCGAGGAGGGCGACCAGGCGGCCCTGGGTCCAGCTCCCGATCCCCAGGTTCGCCAGATCGGAGTCGTCCGACACGTCGCCATACTCGCTGTCCGTCTCGGTCCTGCCGATCGACCAGGCGAGGTTTTCGAGCACCGACGCCTCATCGGTGCGGGTGTCTACGAGCGAGCGCGCAACGTAACCGTCCCGGCCATCATGGCGGACCCACAGGAAGTCTCGCGACTCTCCCATTTGCATCAGCGCGGTATGGCTGTCGCGAATCATGGTGACGTGGTCTTCGGTCATGGCCGGCGAGGAATGCAGCCGCACCGCATCGGTGTTGGTAAAGACCGTGACCGGCGGGTTGGTTGGAGTGACAAGTGGCGGCCGTGCAGGCGGGGCGACGGCAGGCGGCCCCGCATCGCCCCGGGTCGTTCCAGCGTCCGACGCCGTGCCCGCATCGCGCTGGGCCGTTCCGCCGTCTGGCGCCGTGCCTGCATCGCGCGCCGCCGTGGAGCTCCCGAAATCAAGGGCGCTCAGGACCATCCAGCCGCGGCGTGGTCTGCCCCTCGCCGAGAAGGTCACGGCCACGTACTCGCGTCCCGCGTGTGCCACCGTGCGGTTTCGGTCGGGAACGTCCACGACCGTGCCCGCGGCAAGACTGTCGATGAGGTCGTTGAAATCCGGGCCTGCGAGCGTGTCGCGGTACACGCGCAGGTTCTGGCTGGGGTTCGACGGATGGATTGTCGCCGGTTCGCACAGGATGGAGGCGGGCGACGCACCGTACACCCCCGGCTTGCCGGAGACCGCCTCCGCTTCGAGCTGACTTCGAGGCGCTGAAGGCGCGCCGGCGGCGCCGGCCCTCTGCTGGGCGACGTGCACGGCCTCATGGGCCAGCGTGCCCGGGGTCGCTCGCTCCGAGTGGGCGAGCACGCGGCCGTCCAGGGTAGCCGCATTGGCGCCGAGGCCGTCGAGCGCCTCGTCGACGACGCCCCCGCGGGCGATCCTGACGATCGGCCGGAACCCTCCGGTGCCGACGTGGAGCGGCGAGAAGCGGGCCTGTGCGGTCGTGGCCCTGAACCGCGCCTCCGAAGGCCGTGGATCCGCAACGACGATCGCGGAAGCCGGCACGCCGCTGGCGAGGGTCCGCGCGCTCGCCCGTGCCGCGGGCGATGGCGAGGAGGGCGGTGGCATGATGGAGAAGCGGTCCAGGCGGTGCAGGGCGGGAGCTGCGGGCAGCGACGCTCCAGCCTTCACGTCGGCGCTCGAGGCCGCAGGGAGGAAGCGTTCCCCCGCAGCCGCGGAAGCGGGCAGGCGAGGCTCGAGGAAGCGCCGCCAGCTTTCCGGGATCTGGCGCGCGGCGCGCTCTCCGGCGCTGCCGGACGTGACCAGCCGGGTCCGGAGCGGGCTTATCGGCGGTGTCCCGACGGCACGCTGCGGCGATGGACGTGCGTTCCGGTCGAACGTGAACATGCGGAAGCCCCCCTCCCGGCAGTCCGTTACGGGTCTGCCGGTCCCTGCGTACCTGCGGAGCGGGCATGGATAACGGCCCCGGAAGGCCGCCCCCCATCAGCTACTATACCGTCCACCCCCCACCCCAACAAGCGCCGTGTCTCACCCCCCTAGGGAGCACCGGGCTGCGTGCAGGGACTTCGCGATCGGGCAGGAGATGGACGGCGTGCTCGGGTCCCGGTCACGCCCCTCGGGGCAGGGCCGCGCAGATCCTGCCCTGACTCCGCGTGGGGCGGATCGGTTACCGCAGCCAGGGCATGCGCGGCACGGTGGCGGGCTCGCTGAAGACGCCGTTGCCCAGGAACGACCACGCGTTCATGTTCGCCAGCGAGCTGTAGAAGTAGAACGAAAAGCCGTTCACCCCCCGCTGTCGGCCGATGCGCACCTGCCGCGCGATCTCGTCGCGGCCCAGCCCGGCCAGGATGCCGGCGTACACGTGCCGGCCGCTGGGCGCCATCCCCGCCACGTGGTCCGCGATCATGCAGTCCCAGTCGGGGTTCGGCTCCTGCCCCGGCCGGCGCGGACGATACGAGCAGCGCTCGTCCGCCACGTAGAAGTAGGTCATGGGCACGGCCACGTCCAGGTAGCCGCCCTGCGCCCACCCCCACGTGTCCTGAAAGAACTGCGCGATGCCGCTGGACGAGCTCCAGCCGAAGCGCGTGCGGTCGTAGATCGGCCACACGGCAGCCGACAGCGGCACCTTGCGCACCGCGTGGATGCTGTCGTGCGTCTCGCGCACCATGCGGCTCACCAGGTCGCGGCGGAACTGCGCCCAGTCGCGCGGGTTGGCCGCCGGGTCCTTGCCGAACTGCGCCAGCGAGGCGCGGTCCCAGCCAAAGTCCGCGCCCGGGTAGCGAATGCGGTCCAGGTGGATTCCATCGACCTGGTAGCGCCGCACGATGTCCGCCGCCACGCGCGCCATCCGCGTGCGCACCCCGGCGTGCGCCGGCGACAGGTAGACGTACTCGTCGCCGTTGGGGCACGCCATGGGACGGCCGCCGCGGGTGTGCATGGCCCACTCGGGGTGGTCGATCAGCACGTGGTTGGGCTGGCCGGCCTCGCTGCGGCGCAGGCCCCCGCAGGTGGTGGAGTTGTTCGACTCCCAACCGGAGAGCCCGTTGATCCACGCGTGCAGCTGCAGCCCGCGCGCATGCGCCTCGCGCACCGCCACCTCCAGCGGGTCCCAGGTGGGGGTGCCGCCCAGCCGGCCGCACAGCCGCGGCGAGCACGGATCCAGCCGCGACGGATAGCGCGCGTCCCACGGGCCGCGCACCTGAAAGTAGATGATGTTGAAGTTGGCGCGCTTCGCGTTCTCCATCACCTGGCGGATGGTGGCCGCGCTGCCGTAGTCCCAGCGGTTCACCCACAGGGCGCGCGCCTCCTCCATCACCGCCGGGGCCGCGGGCGCCGCCGCGAACGCCGGCGCGATCAGCTGCGGTGCCGCGGACCCGTCCGACAGGTCCGTGCCCTGCTCGAGCGCGGCGCCCACGGCCATGCCGGCGAGCAGCATCACCGGCCCGGCGCCGAGCAGGATACGCGAAGTCTTCTGGTTCATGCGCAGAACGTTGGTCCACGGCGCGGCAAAAGGCGCGGTGGATGATGTAGGTCCGGGTGTCCGCGAGCGGACGTGTGCACGGGATGTGGGCTGCTAACCGAATGGGCCCCACGAAGTTCCATTCCTAACATCGTTCCGCTTCCCCCGCCTGTCCAGCCCCCCTCGCCACCGGACGCGGACGAATCACCGGCGAGCCCCCCTCAACCCCATCACACCATCCGCCTCCGGCCCCCATCTCCGGCCGTGCCTCGCTTCACGGCGACGCTGCCGGAGCCGGACCACGCGCCCCCGCCTGGCGGCAGCTGTGGCTGATCCAGATCTCCACCTGCCCCGGCGCCGCCCGCTCCGTGAGCCCCGGAATGTACCTCCGGGCAATGACGATGGGGCACCCGCGGTCCCTGAAAAACGTCGTGGCTCGTCTGGCCAGCGTGTCCGCCAGTGGCGCGTCGCTGAGGTGGAAGTAGCGCACGCCGTTGCTGAACACCCGCTCCACCCGCTCGCTTCCCGGCGCCACGAAACCGGCCTGGTTGAGCTCCGCCCTGAACTCTTCCACGAGGCCGCGGGTGATATCGCCTTGAAAGTGGATGTACATCAGCGGCACCACCTCCGCCGCCGCCGTATCCGTCGCGGCCGCGCGGTTGTTGTTCTGCAGGGCCTGCTGCAGCACGAGAAAGCCTCCCAGCGCATCGTTCAGCGAGTCCCGCTGCGCCCGGAGTCTCTGCTCGTTGCGGGTCAGTTCCGCCCGCTGGGTGCGGAGCTCGGCCACCAGCAGCCCCAGCGCACCGATGATGACGACTGCCGTGGCCAGGCCGCCGGTGAGAATCCTCACCTTCAGCTTTGCCGCCCGCGCCCGCTCTACCTCCAGACGCCGGTCCGCCTCGGCCCGCTCCTCCGCCAGCCGGCGGTCTGCCAGCATCCGCTCCCACTCACGCACCCGCTCCTGGTCGCGTCTGCGGATCCAATCCACCAGGAACTCGCTGACGATGGTGTAATACGTCACGTTCTGCCGCAGCTCGCGGCGCACCAGCTTGGTGTCGCGGTCCAGCACCGAAAGCACGCGTCCAATGCGCTCGGCGTCGGCGGAGGTGTCCCTCTGCACCAGCGAGATCACGTGGTCCCGGGAGACGAAGTTGCGGGCTCCCGACGGTGTGATCATCTGGGCAAGGAGCGCGATCGCCAGCACGCGGTCCTCTTTGGGGATCGTCTCCATCTGCTCCACGAAGAAGTCCTCCTGCAGTCCGCGCAGCCCCTTCTCCTGGAACGCCGCGGACGGATCGGCGGAGCGCCAGAGCTGCCAGCAGGCGATCTGCACCTCCGACAGATTCACCGGCTGGTCCCGGAACCGCTCGTGGAATGCGCCAACAAGCCGCTCCACCAGCGCCTCCGAAAACCGGCCGCCGTAGCGCTCCGGAAACGTGCGCAGGGGCCCCGCGATGATGTCTTCCACCGCCTTGATCTCCGGCGGGGTAATGCGGACTGCCTGGTCCGGGAGCGAGGGGTGGCGCTGGAACAGCTTGGAGAGCTTGGGCAGGTACTCTTCGCGGAACGAGAACACCAGCTTGATCGGCAGGGCGCGGTCGTTCAGCACCTCGGCCAGGGCGTCGATCACGCGCTCCTGCGCCTGCCGCGCCGCCGCCGCCTCGCCCGGAGCCGGCGCTTCTTCGAACAGCGTGTACAGCTCCTCGAACTGGTCGAAGACCAGGAGCGGCTCCACGTTCGGCGGGAGCGCCCGCAGCCGCCGCAGGAACTCGTCCGTGGACAGCGAGGGGCGGGCGGACTGCCCCTCGCCCTCCGCGAAGATGGAGGGGAGGAACGGCGGCTGGTCGTCTCCGCCCAGGGAGATTCGCTCCACCACGATCTCCTTGCCCTCCAGCGGCTGCACGCGCAGCCGCTCCGGCGCCAGCCCTTCGCGGATGGCCTCGGGAAGGAGCCCGGCGTTCACGATGGACGACTTGCCCACGCCGGAGTCGCCGTACAGCAGCACCCCGCGGTACACGGTCACCGAGCGGATCAGGCGGCGGCTGTCGTTCTCCCGGGCAAAAAGAAGGTCCTCGTCCACCAGCCGGAACGCCTCGATGCCGCGGTACGGCACCGCGGGAAGCGCCTCCGCGGGGCTTTCCGCCGGATTCCCGGAGGCGGCGGTCATGACGGCATCTCCCTGTCCTTGACCGCCCGGTAGAGCGCGGGGACAAAGCTCCAGACGTCGCTGGAGATGAACGAGATGTGCTGGTCGCGGCCGCTCAGCACCTTGACCACCAGGGGATCGGGGTACGGATCCACCGCGTACGAGGTGGGAAAGTTCACGGGATCCACGCGCCAGCGCAGCGTCTTGAACAGCAGCCGCAGGTTGTAGTCTCGCAGGCTGTATCCCACGAACAGCGTGGGCCAGCGCTTGAGGTGGTACCGAAACCCCAGCGGGATGGGGTTCACCTGCTCCTTGTCGCTCATCCGCAGCAGGAACTGGATGTAGTCCTCGTCCGTGATCACGATGGACGACGGCTCGTCGACGTCGCCGTGGATCTTGAGGACGTACGGCTTCTGCGGATCGGGATCGCCGATGTCGCGCGTCTCGCGCTTGTCGTCGGGGCTGTAGACGCCGCGGATGAACTCCTTTCCCGCCCGGGCGAGCGCCCGCTCGAAGAGCTGGTCGTAGTTGGTGGTGATGACCAGGGGAAAGTTCAGCTCCGCCAGCGCCAGGAGTGCGGGCGAGGGCTCCTTGCCCACCTGGACGGCGCTCCGGACCTCCTGGATGAGGTCCGACCGCTTGAAGGAGGGGTGGGTCTCGAAGTGCAGGGCCACCCGCTGCAGATCGTACCGTGAAGCGTGGGAAAACGCCTTGGTGTAGTCGGACTTGCGGGCCAGGTACCGCGAGAGGGCCTTGCCGCGGGGCGGGCTCAGCTTTTTGGAGTAGGTATACGGCGAGTCCGGGCCCGGGCCGCTGTGCACCCCGGCCCCCAGGAACAGGATGCACTGGCCGGCCTTGACCCGTGTGGCGATGGAGCGGAGGAGCGCTGGATCGATTCCGGGAGGGGCGGGAGGATTCATCCGGGGAGGTTCTCCAGGCGTCTGCCGGCGTGGCACGGGGTGGGAAGTCCCGCGCGACGGGATGCGTACGCGGGCGATCGGGAGGGACGAGCCGTCACCGCATGATGTTCTCCGCGCCCGATCCCGGCAATGATTTCGTCGGCTACCGGATCGGCCGCGCCGCTGGGGACGGACGCGGCTCCCCTTCGCGCGACGGGTCGGCAGGGAGCCTGGTCAGCGCGCGACGGCAATCCCCCACGGCCGCGTTCCCACGCGGATGGAGCCGACGACGCGCAGGGTGCGGGTGTCGATGACGGACAGGTCGTTCGACAGGCCGTTGGCCGTGTACAGCCAGCGGCCGTCCGTGCTCAGCGCCACGCCCCACGGCCGCCGCCCCACGGGGACGCGTCCGACCACGCGGTGGGTGCGCGCGTCGATCACCGACACGGCGCTCGCCTGCCCGTTGGCCACGTAGATGCGGCCGCCGTCCGGCGAGACGGCCACGCCCATCGGCTTCCCTTCCCCGCGCTCCATCTCGATCGTCTCGACCACCTCGTGCCGCGCGACGTCGATCACGGAAAGCGTGCCGCTGATCTCGTTGGTGACGTACGCCCGCCGCCCATCGCGCGAAAAGGCGGCGGCGCGCGGGCGCAGGTCCACCAGGAACGACGCGGCCACGCGGTTGGTGCGCGTGTCGATCACCGACACCGTGTTGCTGGTCTCCGCCGTCACGTACACCCAGCGCCCGTCGGGGCTGATGGCCACGCCCTCCGGCTCGATCCCCACTACCAGCGTGGCCAGCACGCGCCCGGTGCGCAGGTCCGTGGCGCTGGCCGTCCCCGCGTCCTCGTTGGATGCGTACAGCCGCGTCCCGTCCGGCGTAACCCCGAACTGCTCGGGATCGGTGCCGACGGGGTGCCGCGCCACCACCCGCCGCGTCGCCACGTCGATCACCGCGATGGCGTCGCCGCCGCCCTGCACCTGCGGCCGGTCGTCGCTCAGCGCCACGTACACGCGCCGCCCGTCCGGCGACACCTGGATCCCCCGCGGCCGCTCGCCGACCGGGATCGTCGCCACCACCCGCCGCGCCGCCGCATCCACCACCGACACGCTGCGCGACCCCTCGTTGCTCACGAACAGCAGCTGGGCGGATGCAATGTGTGGGTTGATGAGGAGCGCGAGGATGAGAAGCGAGCGGCAGACTGTGGACTGCATCATCCGGTGATTTCGTGTCTGGGATGGTTCGAGCTGCGTCCGCGGGGTGCCCCTCCCCCGGCCCCTCCCCGTTCGTTCCTCACGGAGAGGGGAGAACTTCGATCGCGTACCCGAAGGTGCGTCGCACCTCCCTCCCCCATGCAGTTTATGGGGGAGGGCCGGGGAGGGGGGCGGCCCACCATCCCGCGCCCCATCATCCGTCCCGCCGCAGACCCAGCCCCACAACCAACCTCCCCCAGCAGTTTTGGGGGAGGTGGGCCGGTGGTGCCGGCCCGGAGGGGGCGTACCTCGATGCCAGCCACAACCCTCAACCGCCCATCGTATCCGCGTACGGCACGTTGATGATGTCGGGCCGGGCCGGCGGAGGCGGCGTGGTGGATGGCGGGCCGATGGGCGCGCAGGTCTCCGGCCGCCCGCCGCGGCCGTAGACGATCACGTGCGGCTTCGACGTCAGGCTGTCGATGGGCAACGGCGTGTCGCTGGACGTGCGGCCGTTCCCCAGCGAATCGGCCGTGACGGGATAGAGCGACGCGACGTTCGGGCCCATCGCCGCGCAGCCGCCCTGGCGGATGGCGCCCTCGTAGGTGACGCCCGCGATCCCCTGCGAGAGCGCGACGGAGACGGACGTCGCCTTGCCCACGGCCTTTACCTGGCCACTCCCGCGCACCGTCGCGCGCCCCAGCGGCGCCAGCGAGATGCCGACGGTCACCTGCGGCGGCGCGGGCTGCTGCAGCGTGTCGGGCACCGGCACCGCGCGCGCCGGCACCGCCGCCGTGTCGTCGGCCGAGGTGGAGGTCTTGTCGATGCTGGCGGTGAACTCCGTCTGCGTGCGGTCCTCGTCGCCGCAGGCTGCGGAGAGCAGAACGAAAAGCAGGGAATAGGGGATAGGGAATAGGGAATAGCGGGCGCGGACGCCGCACATCGACCGTGTTCTCGCCGGCATTCTCATGCTCCCTCGGGTTCGCTCAGGAGACTGCACGTGGACGTGGATGCGTCAGTCCCCAGCCGGTCCAGCAGTTCGCGCGACGGGGCCTCATCGCCGCTGCGGCGGGCGGGCACCTCGCCGACGACGCGCGTGCCGCCGTCCGCGGGCGCGACCAGGTACAGCGGCTGGCGAAGCTGGTGGTCCCACGGGCGAAAGGACAGGGGCCATCCCTTGTGGCCGTCGAACTGCGTGGCATCGCGCTCCAGGTACGCGCGCAACCCCTCCGCTTCCGTCGTCCGGGCGCGTAGCGAGGCCTCCCACAGCACCTTCACCGCCATCCACCCCGCCCACGCCCCGCTATCCATCTCCCCGCCGAAGCGGACGCGGAAGCGGTCGTTCAGCTGCGCCGCGCCAAAGCGTTCCAGCGACGGGTGCCAGAGCACGGCTTCCGTGGCCTCCGCCGCATCGCCCCCGCGCGCGGCGAGGGCATCGGCGTACATCCGCGTGCTCGCCTCTACGTGGTAGACGCCGCCGCAGGCATCCCCCCGCAGGACGTCGGCGCGGCAGCCGATGTTGACGAAGATCGAATCCATCCGCGCCGCCAGCTCGCCCAGCGCGCGGCAGGATGCTTCGTCCGATCCGCCAACCAGCGCGGCGGGATGCGCATCCGCGGCGAGGCTGGCGGCCGCTTCGATCGAATCCAGCGTCACCAGCTCAATGCGCCGGCCCATCAGCTCGCCGGTGCGCGCGGCTTCTTCCACACCCAGCGTGACCCCACGCGCGGCACCGGCGGCGTCGGGTGCGCTGACGAAGGCCAGGCGGAGCGCGTCCTGGATCCGCGGGCCGGATATCCAGCGAAAACCGCTCCCCGCCAGCAGCAGCGCTCCGGCGCTGCGGATGAACGCACGTCTGTCCAGATCGTTTGCCGTCATCCGCAATACGCTTGTGCATACTTTGTACAGATACGACCTGGAACACCGCGTGGAAATTCGCAAGAGCAGGGCCATCAACCGGCACGAAAGCTGCGCACGACGAGAGTAGATGATGAACGTTTCGGCGCCTGAACGCCTGTCCTCCGGGTGGAGCCGGCGCCGCTGAGGGTCCTGGATTTTTCCGAAAACTCATGCCCGAATCGGTCGGGCTTACGCTGCACTCCTGACCGGACGCTGAATGCCGCGGGGAGACCGTGCGGGTCGCGTGGTATGGCAGGTTTATGAGAGAGGGACTCGGACTGCACACCGTGCGCTCCGGATCCTCTGCTTCTGTTGTGCCCTGCTCGCTGCCGGTGCGTGCGGCCGTGGCGAGCAGGATGGCACTTCCCCCGCCTCGGCCCTGGCCGCGCGCCGCTCCATCGGCATCACCCAATCCGCCATTCCCGAAGACGGGCAGTGGCTCATCCCCGCCAAGGACTACCAGAGCACCCGCTTCAGCGGCCTGACGCAGATCACCGCCGCCAACGTGCGCGCGCTGCGCCCGGCGTGGACCTTCAGCACCGGCGTGCGCCGCGGGCACGAGGCCGCGCCGCTCGTCGTGGGCAGCACCATGTACGTGGTGGCGCCGTATCCCAACATGCTCTTTGCGCTTGACCTGGCGCAGAACGGCCGCCTCAAGTGGTCGTACACGCCGCTCACGCAGCGGGCGGCGCAGGGCGTGGCCTGCTGCGACGTGGTGAACCGCGGCGCATCGTACTCCGACGGCAAGATCTTCTACAACACGCTCGACAACCAGACCGTCGCGGTGGACGCGGAGACAGGAAAGGAGGTCTGGCGCACGCGGCTGGGCGACATCAACCGCGGCGAGACCATGACCATGGCCCCGCTGGTGGTGAAGGACAAGGTGCTGGTGGGCAACAGCGGCGGCGAGATGGGCGTGCGCGGCTGGCTCACCGCGCTCAACGCCCGGACGGGGAAGATCGACTGGCGCGCGTACAGCACGGGGCCGGACCGCGACGTCCTGATCGGCCCCGACTTCAAGCCGTTCTACGCACCTGACCGCCGCGCGGACCTGGGGGTGAAGAGCTGGGCCTCCAACACCTGGACGGTGGGCGGCGGCACGGTGTGGGGGTGGATCAGCTACGACCCGGAGCTGGACCTGGTCTACTACGGCACCGGCAACCCGGGCCCGTGGAACCCGGAGCAGCGCCCCGGCGACAACAAGTGGACGGCATCCATCTTTGCCCGCGATCCGGACACGGGGCAGGCGCGCTGGGCGTACCAGTGGAGCCCGCACGACGTGCACGACTACGACGGCGTGAACGAGAACCTGCTGCTGGACCTGCAGATCGGGGGACGCCTGCGCAAGACGCTCGTGCGGCCGGAGCGCAACGGGTACATGTACGTGATGGACCGCGCCACGGGCGAGGTGCTTTCGGCCGACCCGTTCGTGCACATCACCAGCTCGCGCGGGGTGGACGTGCGGACGGGGATCTACCACCCGGCGATGGAAAAGTATCCGCGGATGGGCGAGGTGGTGCGCGACATCTGCCCCGCCGCGCCGGGGGCCAAGGACTGGCAGCCGAGCGCGTTCTCGCCCCGCACGGGCCTGCTCTACGTGCCGCACAACAACCTGTGCATGGACGTGGAGAGCGTGGAGGCCAGCTACATCGCCGGCACGCCGTACGTGGGGATGAACGTGGTGATGCACGCCGGCCCCGGCGGCCACCGCGGCGAGTTCACCGCGTGGGACCCCGTGCGCCGCCGCGCCGCGTGGAAGGTGCGCGAACGCTTTCCCGTGTGGAGCGGCGCCCTGGTGACCGCCGGCGACGTGGTGTTCTACGGGACGATGGAGGGGTGGTTCAAGGCGCTGGACGCGCGCACGGGCCGGCTGCTGTGGCAGTTCAAGACGGAGTCGGGGATCATCGGCCAGCCGATCAGCTACCGCGGGCCGGACGGCAGGCAGTACGTGGCGATCCTTTCCGGCGTGGGCGGATGGCCCGGCGCGGTGGTGGCCGGCCAGCTGAACCCGGCGGACAGCACCGTCGCCCTGGGCTTTGCCGGCGCCATGCGCGACCTGCCGCAGGAGACCAGCCGCGGCGGCACCCTCTACGTGTTCGCGCTGCCATGACGACGAGTGCGAAAGTGCGAGAGTGCGAAAGTGCGAAAGTGGGGGCGCCGGTGCGCGCGTCCGCCCCCGCCGGAGCGCACCGCGGAAACCCGTACGACGCCGTCCGCGAGGGGACGCGCGGAGCCCCGTGCGAGACCGCCCGCAAGGAGATCCGCGGAGTTCCGCGCGAAGTCCCCCGCCATGGGACGCGCGGAGCCCCGTGCGAGGCCGCCCGCGAGGAGATCCGCGGAGTTCCGCGCGGGACCGCCCGCGAAGCGAATGAATTCGCCGCTGAAAAAACGCAAAGTCCGTCTTTGCGGACTGTAGCCGACGGTTCGGCGCGCGGTATCTCGCCCGGGAATGGTGGTTGGGGGTTCGATTCGATCATCGCCCGGTTGCGGACGCGCAGGTGCGTGGGAGGCCGCATGCAGCCGGGCCGCCGTGTCCGCGCAGGCGGACAGCGTGACGTTGTTGCCGCGATTTCAATCGCTCCCGCGGGCACCGGACCAGAACCCCGGCGAGCCTCCAGGGCCTCGTCGCGTTCCCGCTATTCCCTATTCCCTATTCCCTATTCCCTGCTTTTCGCCGTCCTCCTCGCCGGCTGCATGGACAAGGCGATGACGGGCGAGTACGGCTCCAGGGACGCGCCGCCGCGGCTGCCCGCGCTCACGACGAACTTCGCGCCGGCGCGGGCCGACGTTACCGTGCCGGAGGATGGGCAGTGGACCATGCCGGCGCGCGACTACGCCAGCACGCGGTTCAGCGGGCTGGACCAGATCAACGCGCGCAACGTCGGCAGCCTGCAGTTGGCGTGGACCTGGTC